>DYIT01000144.1 GCA_020723505.1 Candidatus Kuenenia stuttgartensis | reverse complement strand
CCTTCTGTTTGGCGAGCTCCACCAGCTTTCCGACCATGGAGTCGATCAGCAGCCTGTCTATCCTTGACTGAACGGCGGCCGGATCGGGCGAGAACTGCTTCGCCTCCTCCAGGACCTTGACCGAGTCCTTAATCCTGCCTGCGGCAGCAAGTTCGCCAGCCTCGGCGAGACGCCTGTCGAAATCGGCCTTCCTGCGTATGCGGTCCGTCTCCTCCCTGATTGCCGCGATTATGCCGTCGATATCGGCCGGGGAATCAGCGAACGGCTTCGCCTTCTCGTAGGCTGCAATCGCTTCCGACCAGTCGCCGGACGCCTCGAGCTCCTTGGCCTTCGCGCACAGGGTGTCGAACGCCGCCTTCTTCAGCCCTTCAATCTTCGCGTCGAACGTCACGTGGCTCTCGGAAAACTCGCGGGCCGTCTCCATGGTTTCCAGGGCGCCCTTGTAGTCCCCTTCCTTGAGCCTGGCCCTCGCCTCGGCTTCGATTCTCCTGAACTCGGACTCCTTCTTCTGGCGCGAAGACTCGCGCTTCGCCGTGGCGATGAGCAGTTCGACGCTCTTCTGGTTCGTCGCGTACTTCGATATCTCCTCGTACGTCTTTACGGCCTGCTTGAACTTCCCCTCCTTCTCCAGTTCCTTTCCCCTGAGCACCCCCTCGTCGAAGATTTTCTTCTTGAGGGTGTCTATTCTCATCCGGGCGGAAACAGTCGAATCGGAGACCTCGGCGGCCTCGTACATCTTTTCGAGCGCGGCCCTCAGGTCGCCGGTCGTCTCGTGCTTGTCCGCCGCGGTCTTGAGCTCGTCGAATTTCTTCTTCTTCTCCGCCTCCTCCATCGCGGACTTGATTGCCTCGATGGCCGCCTCCACCTCCGCGGGTTCTGGCGCCCACTGCTTGGCCTTCTCGCACAGCTCGACCGCCGAGATGAACCTGCCCTGGGCCTGCTCCTCGGCCGAGCGGTCCATCAACTTCTTGAACGCGTCCGATTTCAGGTTGTCTATCTTCGCCTGCACTGCGACGGGCGTCCCCGAGAACTCCTTCGCCTTGGTCCACCACTGGACCGCCGACTCGACGTTCCCCTCCTCGGCGGCCTTCTTCGCCGCAGCCTCGCATTTCGAGTACTCGTCCCGCCTCTGCCTGTCGGCCTTCCTCTTCTGCAGCGCGGCCATCACGGCTTCCGCGGTCTCGGCGTCCGGCGCGAAAGCCTTCGCCTCCTCCACCATGGACTCCGCCTCGTCGAACTCGCCCTTCTCCTCCAGGGCCCTGGACCTGGAAATCCTGTCCTCGTACGCTGTCCTGGCGAGGGACTCGATTTCAGCGTCCACGGCCGCCGGATTGTCGGAGAGATCCCTGGCTCCCCTCAGAAGCTCCATGGCGCCCGCCACGTCCCCGCCGCTCGCCTTCTCCCTGGCCTCCTCGTCTATCTTCCTGAAGCGCGCCGACTTCTTCTCCGCCTCGATTCGCGTCTTCAGGACCGAGACAATCTTGTCGACTTCCGCGGGATCCGGGGCGAACTCCCTGGCCTTCTCGAAGAGCAAGATTGCCTCGTCAAGCGCCCCGGCCTCTTCCTTGCCGTCCGCCTCGGCCGAAAGCTCCTTGAAGGCCTTGTCCCTGAGCGCTTCCATCCTCCGCTTGACCGCCGCCCTGGCGGGCGCGAATTCGAGCGCCTCGCCCAGCTTCGCCATGGCCCCGGAATAGTCGCCCTTCGCCTCCTTCGAGTCCGCGGCCTCGATCTTCTTCAGGTACCTCGGATCAGGCGGCTCTTCCTTCGGCTTTGCCGGCTCCGGCGGAGGAGCTTCCGGGGGCGCCTCAATGCGGCGCGTTGCGAGCTTCTTCTTCGCAGGAGCCTCCTCGACGCGCTTTTGAGAAGGCCGCTTCTTCTCCTCTTCCTCGACCACGGGCTCCGGTTCCGGGATAGGCTCGGGCTCGGGAAGCGGTTCCTCCTCCATGACCTCCGGCTCCAGCGGCTCAACCTCCACGACCTCCTCGACCTCCGCCCTGCGTCCCGAATGCTTCCTCCCGGCGCGCTCTTCCGCCCTCCGGCCCCCATGCAGCTTCCTCTTCCCGTCGCCGGCAGCCCTGTGGGAATCGGTCTTCTTCCTGAGAAGCCCCCCCTCCGGCCTGGGGGACGCCGCTGGTTTTGCGGCCTCCTCCTCCTGCGCGGGTTCCGCTCCAAGGTCCTTCTCGAGCTCTGAGAACGAGCTGTATCTGTTGTCCGGCTTGCCGTCTATCAGCTTCGAGGCGATTGTGCGAATCCTCTTCGGAAGGCCCTCGATTGCCAGGGCCGGTCCAGCGGAGAGGAGATCCGGGCCTGCGGCGAGGTAGAGTAGAATCATGCCGGCGGAATACATGTCGGATTTCGGCCCGGCCTTCTCGCCCGGCTTCTGGAGTTCCGGAGGCACGAATATCGCATCCTCCCTGTCAATCTTCCCTGACACGAGCCGGAGCTCCCTCTCGAGCGACGTGAACATCCTGATTTCAATCTTTTCCCCCTGGGCCAGATAGAGGTTCTGCGGCGTGATTCTCCCGTGCGAGAAGCCCGCGGACTCGATGTAGGACAGGATTCCCGCGAGCTCGCCGAAAACCGCTAGGGCCTTCTCCTCTCCGAACGCGCCCTCCTCCTCCAATATGGACGCTATCTGCTCGCCGGAGGGAATCTCCTGGGTGAAAAAGACCCTGTTCTCGAAGGTCTTCGGAGGCTCGAATCTGGCAATCGACGGATGGTCGAGCTTCGCGAGGGCCTGGCCGTACCTGGAAAGCCACTTGAGCAGCTTCTCGTTCGCGGCCGTCTGCGGATACATGAGGTGAACAATCTTCTTGCGGCCCTTCGGCGTGTCCGACAGGTAGTTCAGGCCCGTCGAGTCCTTCTCGAGCTTCGCCACGATGTTGCATCCGGGGACTGCCGGATATGGCGAGGCCTGCTTGGCAGGCTCGGGTTTCGCCGGTTCCCTGGCCGGCTGGGCCGGGGAGGCGGGCCGGGCAGCCGGGGCTTCGGATTTCTGGGGGAATGCTTCGACAATGTCGTCGACCTCGCCTGAGGCGATTTTCTTCCAAATCATATTCGCCTGGGTTTCGGTGATGATGCCCTTCAGGCAGAGAATGCCGTCGAGCGAATCCTCGACGCCGGCTTCCTCCCGGAGGTTCTTGAGGAGTTCGAGGCAGTCCTCCACCTGCTCGCGCGTCGCCAGCTTCTCGCTGAGCACAAGGTTTGCGAAGTCTAAATCGGATTGCTTGGGCATTTACGCGCAAATCTCAAACGAAACATCGAATATACAATATTGCCGAGAGGAGCAGAACATGTCAAGGACGTGATCGGGCAATCGGCGATGAAGGGTCGCCTGCGGCATCGGTCGCGCAGGCATCATTCCGCACGACATCCGTAGCTTTGCGATCCGCATTGAGATGGTGCATGAAATCCGCACAGACAGGGACCTGCCGACTCCGGGATTTGTCTTGAATCTCAAATCGCAACATGCTTCAAATACTGTCCTGGAGCCTGCGGCGCGGTCCGGGTTTTGCCGTTGCGTGCCCCGAGGGCATGCCGGCGGATTCCGTGCGCGTCGGTCTTAGGAGCCCGGAGGCTCGGGGGGCTTGTTCGCAGGACAGGAATCATTCTTTCAGGTGCTGACTCATGGACGAATTGAATGCCGAGAATTTCCTCCAGAACCAGGGAACGCAGATCGACGCCCGCGACCTCAAGGGTCAGGTCAGGGTGATGAGCCCCTCCCAGTTCGCCTCGCTCCTCAGGCGGAAGGTGGAGGAGGCGAGGGCGGACGCGCTGAGGCAGGCCATAGGCCCCGGCGACGTGCCCAAGATGCTCGATTCCTACCTGCGCGAGAACGTCAACCTGAAGGCGAGGAACGAGTCGCAGGCGGTGAAAATCAGCGAATACGAGCGGAAAATCGTCGAGCTGGAAGAGAAGATTGGAAGGCTCGGACAGGGCGCATCGCAGGTTTCGGGGGCGGAGAAATTCCTTGGATACGACCCTTCGCCCGTCAGGGCGGTAATCGACAAGCTGTCCGGGATTCTCGGCGAGACCGAGACGGGCCTCAACGAGGTCGAAAACATGGAGGAGTCCTGGGTATTCATCGAGAAGATCGCCTCCATAAGGACGGAAGTCAACCGCCTGAAGGAGGAGTTCGAGAAGAACGAGGCCGCGTTCGGTTCCCTCTGCGCCGCCCCGCAGCCCGGTGCCGTCGAGCTTGCCGAGACCGTCAAGGAATTCGCCGCAATCGAGCGCGAAGCGAAGGCCACTGAAAAAGCCGTGCTGCTCGTTAGATCACTGCTTGGGTTCGAATAGAATCAGGCGGGTGCAGGCTACTTGCCGAACGGGTTCTCTCTCTTGCCCGTAAGGCCCTTCATGACGTTCTTGTTGGCCGTGTCGAAGATGTCGGTCCACGTGCCCGGCTGGGCGGAAAGGGCTTTCTTCTTCCTCTCCTCCTCGACGACCTTCGCGTCGAAAGGCGCCAGCTCGTCGAGCGCCTTCCTCACGTCGCTGATTTTGCTCACGTAGAAGGCCAGTTCAAGGGGGGTTGAGCCCTGAATCTCCCTCAGGCCGTCCATCGAAATGCATTGAGACATAGTCACGGCCAGGGTGTCGCCGAACTCGTCCACGGGCACCACCTGGTGCTTGTGCAGGATGCGCGGAGGTATCCTGTCGATCACTCCCTTTGCGATGTGGTAGGTTTTGAGGTCGAGGTACGGAAGCTGGAACCTCTTCGATATCTCCCTGGCTATCTCCTGTTCGGTCGCAACTCCCATGTCAAGGACTATGTCTCCCGTCAGGTGCCCGGTGCGTATCTTCTCCTCCCGTAGCTGCTCCGCGGTCTCCTGTGTCAGGATCCCGGCCTCGACCAGGACGATTTCCAGGTTCTTCCTAAAGATTTTCTCGTATTTCTTCATGCCCCGGCCAGTCCAGACGCCGCGCTGCATGCGGCGCTCCCTGGGGAACTGCGCCAGGATGCATGCCATGCGCGGCCTCTATTTTATGATTGGGAAACCCCCCAAGTCAAAAAATAACGGCGCCGGCGCGGGGATTCCGGGATCTTCCGGGACATTGGCGCGCTTTCAGGCATGCGCGCTCCCGGCGCCGAGGCAGCGGTCTCCCGCGAGGATGATCAGCGTCTCGACAATCTCCCGGAAGATGGAAATCACGCCTTTGATCTCGACGGCAATCCTGTCCCTGAGCGCAATCCCCGCAGCCGCGGGCGCAACCGGCGGATCGGCCGGAGCCGGAGCGGGGACGGTCCCCGTCTTCCGGGGTTTTTCCGCCGCTTTCCCGTGCAGGCGTACGTATATCGAGCCGGCGAGCTCTGGTCCTACGCCCTTCAGCGAAGCCAGCTGATTCTTGGACATCGACATGAGCTTCTTCCTGCTCCGCACTCCCGATTCGATTATCCACTGCGCTTTCTGCGGCCCGATGCCGGGAAGTCCGACGAGTTGCTTCCTGAATGCTTTCATAAATTCTCCCCTTTTAATACAATATCCCTTCGGTTATATCGGCATGCCCGCGGGAAAACTTTACCCGCGGCCGGGGGAATCCGGCCTCAGGCGGGTCAGGTTTTCCGTTCAGCCCGTGCAGGTCCGCGAACGTCGGGCAGGGCCTGAATCCGGGAGGCCGGCATGCCCGGGAGATAGGCACATGGCGCACTCCGATATCAACCAGTACATGCAGGAGATAAACAAATACCCCATCCTTTCTCCCGAGGAGGAGATCCGGCAGGCGGGGAAGGTGAAAGCCGGCGATCACGAGGCGAGGAACCTCATGATAACCTCCAACCTGAGGCTCGTGGTAAGCATAGCGAGGCAGTACTCGAACGTGGGAATGACCCTCGGCGACGTCATAGCCGAGGGGACACTGGGGCTCATAAAGGCCGTCGAGACCTTCGACACGGGCAAGGGCTGCCGTCTGAGCACGTGGGCGACCTGGTGGATTAAACAGGCGATTCAGCGCGCGCTGCACAGCAGTTCGAAGACCGTGCGAATCCCGACGTACATGATCGAGCTCATCGGGAAACTCAAGGAGAAGCAATCGGAATTCACCGCGTCGCGGGGAAGGAAGCCCGATATCCATGAAATTGCCGAGGAACTCGGGATACCTCTCAAGAACATAGACAACGTCCAGAAGGCCATGAACTCCTCATGCTCAATCGAGCAGGATCTCGGAAGCGAACTTATGTGCTCCCTGACCGACTTCATCCACGACGACAGCATCATCCTTCCAGAGGAAGCCCTGTTCAAGAAGATCCAATCCGACAAAATCCAGGAGCTGCTCGACTCAATCAGCGAAAGGGAAGCGCAGGTGCTGCGGCTCAGGTACGGCCTCGACTCCGAGAACCCCATGACGCTCACGGATATCGGCAAGAAACTCAACCTGACCAAGGAGCGCGTGAGGCAGATTGAGCGCAGGACGCTTCGCAAGCTGCAAATCATAATGAGCAGGAAGAGCGAAGACTGATCCCAAGCGAAGCGGAGCGCCACGCGCTTCGCTTGGGATAATCGCCCCCACTCCCCAACCCTCTCCCCCGAATCCGGGGGGGAGAGGGAGTACTGGCGGAGTTTTTAATCCCCCAAGCGAAGCGGAGCGCCACGCGCCTCGCGTGTGATAATCGCCCAATCACACACGAGGCTGAGCGTCACGTGCCTCGTGTGTGATATCGCCCCGCGGAATTTGACCATTCGCATGGCGCATGGTATAAACCTGGCATTCAGGGATCATGAATACGCATGGTTCCTGCACGTCTGGATTGCGGAGGACGCATGCTGAGCTTCGACCTCACGGAAGACCAGGAAATCCTCAGAAAGTCGGTCCGGGACTTCGCCGAGAAGGAAGTTGCGCCGGTTGCAGCGAAGCTTGACGAGGAGGAGAAGTTCGATTTGGACCTGGTCCGCAAGATGGGCGACATGGGCTTCTTCGGCCCGTTCGTTTCCGAGGAATACGGCGGCACGAACGTGGGTTACGTATCCTACATCATCATCGTCGAGGAGCTTGCGCGCGTCGACGGATCGACGGCCGCGACCGTGGCTGCCGGGAATTCGCTCGGAATCGGCCCCATCTTCTACTTCGGCAGCGAGGATCAGAAGCGCAGATTCCTGCCGGCGCTGTGCGAGGGGAAGCGCATCGCGGGCTTCGGCCTGACCGAACCAAATGCCGGCTCCGATGCGGGAGGCAGCCAGACAACCGCCGCGTTCAAGGACGGCCGGTGGACGATTAACGGCTCGAAGATATTCATCACCAACGCATCCTCGGACCTGACGAGCGTCGTCACGGTCCAGACCGTGACCGGCAGGAAGCCGGACGGCAGGCCGGAATACTCCTGCTTCCTCTTGCCCGCGGGCACGCCGGGGTTCACGAGGAAGAAGATGACAGGCAAGCTGATGTGGCGGTCGTCCGATACCGCCGAGCTGTATTTCGAGGATTGCCGCATAGGTGAGGACGCGATGCTCGGCAGCCGCGGGGCGGGCTTCCACCAGATGCTCAAGACGCTCGACGGCGGCCGCCTGTCAATCGCAGCCATGGGTCTCGGCGGTGCGCAGGGGGCCTACGAGGCAGCGCTCAAATACGCCCGGGAGCGAAAGCAGTTCGGAATGCCGATATGCAAGTTCCAGGCGATAGCCTTCAAGCTCGCCGACATGGCCGTGGAAATCGAAGCCGCCAGGAACCTGCTCTACAAAGCCTGCTGGCTGAAGGACTCCGGAAAACCCTTCGCCATGGAAGCCGCGATGGCAAAGCTCTACTGCTCCGAGGTCTTCGGAAGGGTCGCACGGGAAGCCGTGCAAATCCACGGCGGATACGGGCTGATGAAGGAATACGCGGTCGAACGGTTCTTCCGGGACCAGAAGCTCCTCGAGATAGGCGAAGGCACCTCCGAGGTCCAGCGCATAGTGATATCGAGAGCCATCGGCTGCTGATGCGTACGCCCGGAAATTCCTTCAATAGGGCAATTCCGCTTTTATTCCGTATTGAAGGCGAATCCAGGCGGCGATCCTTCGCTCCTTCGCAGCTTCGTTGTTGACAGGCTCGACATCCCCCGCTAGACTTTCCCCGTTCCAACTCCGGGTCAGCCGGGACTCCATCAGGAATTGGAATAGAAGCAGAACGGCACGCGCGAAGCGCGTGATATAACCCGGACGAGCCTGCATTCCGATCCTGCCGGGTCCGGCTCGTCCGGGTTATTCAAGACGCTCAGGGGGATTTGATGAAGTCGATAAGCACGGTTTCCTGCGCGATCGCGGCGTTCCTCGCGATTGCCCCTGCGCTTGAAGCAGCCCCGACCCCGTCGGGCCATGACCACCCAATCGCAGCGCTCGCATGCGGAGCCGGCGCGGACACGGCGCCGGACACGTTCGCCTCCAGGTGGGAAGCTCCGCCGGAGGCCGATTTCGAATTCACGCCCTTCGATTTCCAGGTCTACGGGGGATGGGGAAGAATCCGGGGCGCTTTGGGACAGACGGGCGAACCTCGGCAGGATGAGCTCGTGACGGAGCAATGGAATCCCTTCAAGAACCAGGACGCCTACACGTACGGGGCCTATGTCCTCTATCATGAGAGCATGTTTTTCATCCTCCCCGGCCTGAGGATGGAATTCAACAACATCAGCGAGAACCTGATTCTCTGCGTGGACGTCGCGGGACCGGCTTCGTTTTTCATGTGGAAAAAGGGCGTCCGCATAGGATCATCAATCGCCGCCGACGACGGGTCAGAGGTGTGCTTCGGGTTCCACGGCCTGTTCTCTGCGCATTTCTACGTCCTCGGGGAAATCCAGGGACCCTATATCGGCCCGGTCTTCGGCTTTAACGCCTTCTACAAGAGAGGCGAGGGCCTGTTCGCGTTCCCCATTGTCGGCGCCGACGCCGGCCTGAGGCTGAACGCAGGGCCTTTCACAATCTGCATGGGAGCAATGGCCTACGGCATGTCCCTGAAGCATGTGCATCCCGACTACGGATTCGAATTCTACGCCGGCATCGGATTCCTCATCTGATTCTCCATGCCGGACGGCCATTAGTCACTATCCTGAATCGATTTCCGGTCCCATCTCCGCATCAGGTCAATCGGATTGCGCAACGCCATCAGGCCGATTAGGATCGGAGCGAACGGCTTGACGCGGTGGTAACTCAGCCCATCATCTTCGCAATCCTGCCCGTACCCGGCCTCCGTATGATTCCCTTCTCGGTGATGATGCCCGAGATGAGTCCCGCAGGCGTGACGTCGAAGGCGGGATTGAATACGGCCACGCCTTCAGGCGCGGTTCTTACGCCCTGGAATCCCAGGACCTCCGAATCCGAACGCTCCTCTATGGGGATGCACCCGCCGTCTGGCGTCTTGAGGTCGAACGTGGTCGAGGGGGCTGCGATGTAGAACGGGATCCGGTGGCGTTTCGCGAGCGCCGCGACCATGTACGTCCCTGTCTTGTTCGCCGTGTCCCCGTTGGCGGCGATTCGGTCGGCGCCGGTGACGACCAGCGATATCTTCCCCATGCTCATTGCCCGACCGGCGGCGGCGTCGCAAAGCAGGACTGGTCTCGCCCCCGCACGGACCAGCTCCCATGCGGTGAGCCTCGCGCCCTGGAGAAGGGGCCGCGTCTCGTCCGCGTACACCGTGAATTTCTTTCCCTCCTCCATCGCCCGGAAAACCACGCCCAGCGCCGTGCCGTAGCCGGATGTAGCAAGCCCCCGGCGTTGCGATGGGTTAGCACGCCCATTCCGTCCTCGATTAGGCGGCTTCCGTTCCTGCCAATCGCCCTGCAAATCGCGTCGTCTTCTTCGAATATGGCCCGGGCTTCGGCGAGCAGCTCCGAAGGGAGGTCTCTTGCACTCGCGGACGACGCCTCCCTGATTCTGCGACGCATCCTGTCAAGGGCTGAAAACAGGTTGACCGCGGTCGGCCTCGCGCCTGCCAGGAAATCCGCCGCCTTCAAAGCCGAGTCCGCGATTTCCCCCTGCGATCCGGGAATGCGCTCCTGCGCGCCCAGGACCACCCCGAACGCAGCGGCTATCCCGATTGCGGGCGCTCCCCTGACGGCGAGCGATCTTATGTCGCCGAACAGGTCCCCGACGCTGCTTCTTTCGAGGTACTTCTCCTCGTGCGGGAGCAGCCTCTGGTCGAGAATCCGCAGCTTTCCCGGAATGCCCCCCCGCCATTCGACCGGCCTGACGATCATCGCCGCCTCCTAATCAGTCTACCCGGGACAGCTTCTCCCTTATCGTCCTGTCTTTTTCCAGCACGGAGTCGCTCTTCTTCCTCCTGTGCTCGGAGACGAAGTGCGCCGCTTCCGGGCTTGAAAGGCCGATTATCTGGAGGGCGAAAAGGGCGGCGTTGACTGCGCCGCCTGATCCTATTCCCATGCACGCGACCGGGACGCCCGGCGGCATTTGAGCGGTCGAGAGGAGCGCGTCGAGCCCGTTCAAATCGGACGACGGCATGGGGACGCCGATTACCGGGACAACGGTGCGGGCCGCGATTGACCCTGCCAGGTGGGCCGCCCCGCCTGCCGCCGCTATGAACGCCTTCACCCCGGATTCGGCGGATTTGGAGACGTACTGCGCGAGGGCCTCGGGCGTCCTGTGCGCGGAAAGGACCCGCACCTCGAAAGGCGCGCCGGATTCCGCGAGAAGGTTCACGCAATCCTGAAGGTATTTCAAATCCGAGTCGCTTCCCATCACGACGCTCACAATCGGGTTCCGAGACATGACGACCTCCTTGAACATAACCCGGACGAGCCGGAATGAAAGAAGGGATGCAAAATGAGGCTCATCCGGGTTATATCACGCGCTTCGCGCGTGCCTTGCCTGACTACCCTGAATGCCCACAATAATATCCCGGCGAATCGACTGGGACATGGAAAAACTTGAATTCCGCTTCGCGGACGAGTCTATTTACCCTCCCTTACCGGCGAAATCAAGCATCCACACAAAGCATGCGGCCTTGCGAATCGCAGAAGTATTTGTATGCTTTAAGCAGGGGCCGCGCATCGCGGTTCGCATCACCTGACGGTCACTTACTAAGGAGTGCAGAATAATATTGACGCAAATTCGACGCTGAGACCGCTG
>DYIT01000143.1 GCA_020723505.1 Candidatus Kuenenia stuttgartensis | reverse complement strand
CAACAACCAATGACGGGAGCGTTGCGCCGAAGGAGTCCAATCGAGCCCCCTGGTTTCCGGGATACCTCCCGAGATGCCGCCTGCTTAGGATTAGCGTAGGCGCAATCTTCAGCCCTTTCCCGGATCGACGCGGCCGCATGCAGCCTTGCCCGCTTTTCCCTAAATTTCCGTCCATTTCCTGCCGATAAATCCTGAATGACGGGGCCGTACGTTTCTTGACCGGGCATTCATTCTTCAAAGGAGCGGGCATGGAAAAAAGGACCATTCTTCAGCGTTTCATGGAATGGACGAGACTGGGCAGGCAGAGGGGCTGCAATCAGATGGAAACGGAGGAAGAGGAGCGCCTGGAACGCGGGGAAGCCATGCGCATCGAAAAGGTCCGGAGCATGAAGCAGGCCAAGGCGGACGGCCGCCAGCAGTCCGGCCAGGCGAGGCAGGCGCAGGCGACCGCCCTGCAGCCGGCGCCCGTTGACGTCGCGAAGCTCTCAATCCGCGAGGAGACCGTCCTCAGGATTCGCGAAGGGTTCAAGGACCTGTCGGGCATACTCGGGTCCATGAACGCCAACATGGAAGACCAGGCCAAAACGTCGCACAAGCTCGACGAGAAGATGCAGGTGCTCCCTTCCCTGCTCGACGAGACGAAGAAATCCACCCAACAGCAGGGGAACCTCGCCGAGACCATCTCAAAAGGCATTGCCGAGAGCGACCTGCGCCAGAAGGAGGCCTTGAAGTCAATCCGCGCCCTGCCGGTGGCCCTCGCCGCAATCCAGGAGAACGAGCTGGCCTCCTACAAGGTCCTCGCGCAGATAAGGGAAGAGCTTCAGAAGAGGACCGCGATGGAACAGGACATGTCGAAGAGCTTCAAGGCCCTCGACGAGACGATGAAGCAGATGCAGAGGGCCGCCCAGGCCCAGGCCGATCAGATTGCCGCGCTCGAGAAGACCCAGAAAGTCATGGCCTCCGACTTCACGAAAAGCCAGAAGGAGACCGTCGAGAGCTTCCAGATATCGCAGGATCTCGCGCTCCAGTCCTTCGGCAAGGCCCAGAACGAGCTCATGGGCTCGTTCAGCCGCGCCCAGGAGGGGCTGCGGAGGAAGATGACCGTATCGCTCTACATTCTCGCGGCCGCGTTCGGGATTGCCGCCATTGCGGGAACCGCCTTCGCGATTAACGCCCTGTCCGACCTCTCCGACAGCCACAAGGCCGTCGCCCGGGCGGCGATGAGCTCCCAGGGCGGCATCAAGGAGGAAATCGTCCGCCTCAAGGAGGACAATCTCCGCACGGTCGGCAAGCTCAACTCGCTCATCAAGGCCAGGCAGGGCGAGCTCGATCTGCTCATGGGCGCTTCGAAACAGGAGATGGAGAAGATGGGCGCCGAGCATGCGAAAATCATGGAAGGCAAGAACAGGGAAATCAAGGCGCTCAGGGAGAAGGTGAAAGCCCTCGACGCCCCGGACGGAAAGAAATGATTTTCCGCCCTGAGAAGGACCATCGGCGGAAAATCACACGTCGCAGACCACGGTCGCGGACCAACCGCTTTCCGTATGCCGGACTTCGAGCATGTGCCGCGTGACCGCCTTCACGGGCGACTTGAGCCCGTGCCTCCTCCTGTCGATCTTCTCGCCCCAGACCGACGCCTGTATCCGGGTCCCGGAGACGGGCTCCACTTCGAACCTGGAGAAGAGACGCGAGCCCGTTTCGAAGAGGTATAGCAGTTCGGAAAGCCAGTCGTGGAGCAGCTCCTCGGTGGAGTCGGCCTCAATCCCGATGCTCATTCTCGTCCTGGGCCTGACCGCGCCAAGGTCGGCCATCTGCTCGAACATCGCTCCTGCCGCGTTCTCGAGGAGCTTTCCGAGCGTTGCGCCGAAGACCTCGAATCCGAGGTCGGCGGTGTGATCGAGCATCCTGTAGCGGTCGCGGAAGGATCGCGCCCCGCCGTCATCTCCTGCTCGCATAGGGCGATCCCGGGAACTTGCGCCGGAGCTCGGCCTGAAGCTTCTTCGCCCGCTCCTGGACGTCCTTCTGCTGCTGCCCGGACATCTTGGTGGCGAGGTCCCTCATGCATACCTGGGCGAAATAGAAGGCCTTAGGCGCCTCGCTCGAGATGTGCTCGCACAGGATGACGACCCTCAAGTAGGCCCACATGGCCTCCTCGAGCTTCCTCTTCTGGTAGTAGCAGTCGCCAAGGCCGTTGTAGGCCCCCGCGATGACCGTGTAGTCCGTCGCCGTCTTTATGAGATCGTCGAAGAACGTCTGGGCTTCGTCCCATTTCTGCATGCCGACCAGGCAGGTGCCCTCGCGCACGAGAATCATGTTCAGGATGTCCTTGAGGCCGGGGTCGGCCTCCGCCAGGGGACGCGCCTCCGTGTAGATCTCCCTGTATTTCGTCTTCGCCTCGCGGAATTTCCCTCCGACTTCCAGTATCTTCGCCAGGCCGATCTTCGCGGGGATGTCGTACTTCGGGTCGTACTTGTCCGCGAGGACCTGCTGGAACACTGCGGTCGCATCGTCCGGTTTGTTCATGCTGAGAAGGCTTTCCCCTATGCCGAGAAGGCACCCGTACTTGTGGATTGTATTGGGCATGGCCTTCAGGAGGCTCTGGTATGAGGCGATGGCGGACGCGTATTTCGAAGCGTCGCCGGAATCTCCCATCGCCTTGTAAGTCTCGCCGATCATGAACATGCCGTACTGCCTGAGCCAGGGGTATTCCTCGTCGGTCATTTCCACGCATTTGCTGTACTTGTCCAGCGCGTCGAGGAACGAGCTCTGCTTCTTGGCTTCCTCCGCCGCTTCCCATTCGAGGGGTTTGGACTCGTATTCGACCCTCGCGACTTTCTTGGAGTCGTACTTCTGGGGGAGCTTCGATTCCCCGAGGACGTAGATGGTCTCCAGGATGTTCTCCTCGGAGACCTGCACGTCCTTGATTGCGCTTCCCTTCTTGAGGTGGATTGTGTCCGCGCAGACTGCCTGCGCGAGAAACATCGCCAGCACGGCTGATACCGCAGGGATGGACTGCTTCATCATTCGCCTCCAACACCGATCTTGCCGCCCGTGTCCCGCGCCGGCCGCGCGGATCGAGGACGGCACCGGGAATGATTTTACTTTCCCGCCGCAAAGTCAAGTCTTTTCACCATTATAACGGCATTCCCGCCGCTCCGGTTACAGCGCCGCCCATCGGCCGTGTCTCAGCCGAGTAACATTTTCATCCTGCCGACCACGCATGCGTGTGACGCCTGACAGAGCCGCTGGCAGCCTGCCCTGCGTGGCCGACGGCCTGGCCCCTGGGCGAAGCAGGGCGAGCCCGCGGTCGATCATTCCGGCCGGGAATACATGTGGCGCTGGTCAGCCGTAAACAGCAGGTCGAAACGCATTGGGAAATGGAATGGATGTATTACTGCTTACAGTTTATTTCCCAAAATTCGCGGCTTACCGTTTACTGTTTACAGCTTGCGGTTCACCAGGCCTCATTCGGCGTCTTCGGTGGTGAATCGGATTGACACTCCTTACGGCCGTGGACGCGCATGGGCTCTTGATTGCACGGCCCCGCATACATAGACTGTCTGGACTCGTTCGGCTCCGGGGTGCCGACCAGGTTCGCGGATTCTGCCCAGGGACCCGCCGCATTTGGAGAAGAGCCATGTACGGTCTCGCGAAAAAGATAGCGCATGCCGCGTTCGCGGCGGCCATCGCGCTCGGCTGCTCGTCCGCAGGCTGCGGAAACACGGGTTCGAAAGTCGAGAGCCTGAAGGGCTGGACCGTTCCCGAAGGCAAGGAAATCGTCAAAATGAAGCTCAAGCAGGACTGGATGAAGCCCGTGGCCGACGTGGTCGAATGCAAGGACGGCGCAGTCGAACCCCTGCTCAAATGCCTCGCCTCATCCACGCCCGCCGACTCCTGCGGGTTCATGACCGCGCTCGCCTTCCTCCACGCCGCAAAGGCCGTGGACCCCATCATCGAAATCCTCAGGAAAGAAGAGGGGCCCCCGGGCGAATACGCAGCGTTCGCGCTCTCGAAGCTCGACAAGGAGGGATCCTTGAAAAAGCTCGCCGATTTGGAGGGCGGCGCCTCCGCACTGCCGCCCGCGGCGAGAAAGAACTATTACAGGGCCTTCGCATGGGCGAGGAACACCTCGTTCTGCGCCGCCCTGGCGAAAGGGACCGCCGACCCGGACCAGTCCGTGCGCGACGAGGTCCTCGGCATGCTGGGGACTATAAAGCACCCCTCGCTCGCAGGACCGCTCTTAGACGCCCTCAAGGCCGGCCCCTCGGAATCCGCCGCGCTCGCCGCAAAGGCGCTGGCGTTCAACCGCGAACACGTCAACGAAAGGGAGGTGCTGGCCCTCGTCTCATCGGACAAGGAGTTCGTCCGCGAGGGCGTGATTGAACTCCTGGGGCTCCTGGACACGCCTGCAGGGTACAAGGCCATACTGGCCGCCCTGAACGATTCCTCTCCTCGCGTCGGAAAGGCCGCGGCCGCTGCGCTTGGGATAGTGAAGCACAAGAAGCCCGCGAAGGAGGAGATAATCAAAATCGCCGCCATGCTGGATTCCCCCGACGAGGACACGGCCAGGACCGCGCACGATACCCTCATCAAGCTCGGCGCCGCGGAAGCCCGCGAAACGATTCTCGCCATACTGGATTCCACGAAAATCCACGCCAAGAGGTTCGCCTCGTCCCTCCTGGTCCAGTGCGCGCCAAAAAAGGAAGTGAGCGAGAAGACCGACCTCACAGGATTCGCCGAAATCCCCAAACTCATCGAGCTGCTCGCATCCCCGGACCGCGACACGGTGCTCAACTCCGGGAACACGCTCATGATCTACACCGGCCGGACGTTCGACGACGAAAAGAAACTGTGGGACCAGTGGTGGGAGAACCACAAGGCGCTCATGAAATTCGTCGGCGAAGCCCAGAAGCTCATCGCCGCAGTAAAGAAATGGAAGCAGGAAGAAACCCTCGGGGAACACAAGGAAGAGGCCATCGCCAACCTGGAAAAAGCCGGCGAACTCTACGAGCAGGCCGAGGAAGCGGGACTTACTAAAATGAGCTTCGACAACGAACACACGGAAATCAACCTCCTCCTCCGTCAGGTCCGATCGACAGGAGGCATGGATTGAAGCGGCGCATAGAGGGGAGAGGGTGAACTGTAAGCTGTAAGCAGTAAGCAGTAAACTGTAAGCAAGTTAACCGTAAACCGTCGAAGACCGTGGGCCGGGGATACGTACGGCGCACAACAGAGCCGGGGCCTGCGGCAAATCCCAAATCTCGCAGATCCGCCCCGCCTTCGCCTTGATGAAAATACATTGAGGCTTCGGCGGGTTTCACTCCGTCTCTTACCGGATACCAGACAACGGCGGGGCGGGTTTTACTCCGCTTCTTCCTGGACACCAGGCGAAGGCGGGCAGGGTCTTCGACTGCTTACTTGTCAAGTCCTGGTCTTAAGTTGACACATTATTCTGGATTCCGGCTTTCGCCGGAATGACGTTCTGGCGAAGCCTCCTAGAATTCACCACCGAACACGCCGAGTACACCGAAGGGAGCGGGAAGAGAGAAGAGGGAAGAGAGACAAGAAGAGAAGAGAGGACAAGGGAATGATTTCTAATTCTTTGTTCTAGAGCTCAGTGCCCTCGGTGTTTTCAGTGGTTAATTCTTTTCTTCGGTGTTTTCGGTGTCTTCGGTGGTTAAAATTCCCGGTTTTCGTTTACAGCTTACGGCTCTAGCATGGCGCCATACGTATGCCCGGCCCACGGTCAACGGGCGACCGGAGCGAAGCACTGTTTACGGCTTGCTGCTTACGGCTTACTGCTTACGGCTCACGGTTTACCGCCAGTCAACGGTTCACTCTCTCTTCCCTTCTTCGCCGCGCCTGCGTCATCCGGCTTTCAACTTTCGACGCCATCGATTAGAATATGCTGTCCGCATCAGCGGTTCCAATTGCCTTAAGGAGCGTCCGACATGCGGGGAACGAAATTCAAGACGGCCGCCTTCTGCGCCGCCGCCCTGTGGTGGGCGCTGCTTGCATGCGGAGCCGCGTCCGCGCAAATCACCGCCCAGCCGGAGGGCGTTTTCGGGGAATACAGGAAGCTGTCCCTGCAATGGTGGGACGAGTTCAACCGCTTCAGGATGGAGCAGAACCTGCCTTCCATGGTCTGGAGCGAGAAGATGTACATCGTGCTCGTGGAATACGCCAAGGAGATTAGGAAGTACAACCCCGACGCCGGCGGGCTGCCTTCCCCTGCCGAAAGGCCGACGCAAAAGGCGAGAAGAGTGCACAAGTGGAACATCGACTTCATGGACAATCCCTCCCTGTCCGTGAAATCGATTTACTCCGCCCGCGAATCGATAGAGCGGTTCGGCGGCGTCAAGCTCATCAGGTCCATCCGGGACTCGAACCAGAACGCCGGAGCGGTGGCAATTGTTGAGAGGAACGCTTCCGACGTCTACGTCGTCGAGGCCGTCTCGAGGCTCAACATCACGGAAATCATGGACGTCCAGCAGAAGGTCTCCATGGCGGCAAGCATTCTCACCCTCACCGACCAGGCCGAGCGCGTAAAAGCCGTCAAGGAGCTGGCGCTCGTCAAGGACGTGGCAGCGATTTTCGTGCTGGTTCCCCTTCTCACGGACCGTAATGCGGACGTGGCCAGGGAAGCCGTCGCTGCCCTGGACCTCATCCAGGACCCCTGCCTGGTCGAACCCCTGCTGAACGCCATGGAAAAGGCGAACTCCGAAATGCAGGGGCTCATCGCCCAGTCGCTGGCCAAGATGACCGGGAGGCGGGACCTGGGCGCTGATCCGGCGAAATGGCGCAAATGGTTCGAGCAGAACCAGGGCTCGGTCACGGCGAAAGACGAGAAACCCGCGGAAAAGACCGAGCTCTCCGACAAGGAAATCGAGGAACTGGTCGAGAAGTTCAACAAGGACTACAGGGAAGGCGACGCCCTCGCCAAGGTGGACGCGCTCAAGTCCATAGCGGGTGTCAGGGACAAGAGGGTTGCCAAGGCCATCGTTCCCGCCCTCGGCCACAAGGACCCCATGGTCAGGAAAGCCGCCGCCGAGGCCTTGAAAGCCCAGGGCGACAAGGCGACGACGGGCGCGCTGGTCACGGCGCTCGAACTGAACGGCGACTTCCCGGAAATCTGCGTCGCCCTGATAGGAGCCCTCGGCGAGACGAGGGACCCCCGCGCCGTCCCGTCCCTGACCAAGGACCTCTACCGGCCCGGACAGCCGGAAATCACCACTGCGAAAATAGAGGCCCTGGGCAAGATAAAGGACAAGGCTTGCATCCAGACGCTGATTGACTTCATGCAGAGATGGGGTCCCGGCGCGCGCGAGTTCAACAAGCCCCTCCATGCCTCCCTGCTGGCCCTGACCGGCAAAGACTTCGGCAACGACCGCGACGCATGGAAAGGCTGGTGGGAACGCACCAGGAACTGGTTCAAGTTCCCCGAGGAAAAGAACGGCAAGTAAACCATAACCCGGACGAGCCGGAACCGGACAGGGATGCAATCAAGGCTCGTCCGGGTTATGTCACGCGCTCCGCCCTGAAGGAACGCGCTTCGCGTTTCCTTCAGGGCTCCGCGCTACCCGCAGACTTCAAAGCGTTCGTCATGCACTGTTTATCTGGATTCCGGCTTTCGCCGGAATGACGATGTTCTTTGCTCCACACTGCACGCTCCACACGCGACACTCATCCAGGAGTCACCGCCTCCCGGCTGCTCGACCCTCGACCCTGAACCCTCCACCCGTCCGGCGACCTCGGACTTTGGACGTTAGTCGTGGCATGGCGGGGGCCGGGCTCTCCCGGCGGACCCGGACTTCAGACGCTCGACTTTGGACCCTTCGACTCGCCCCGAACTTGTCGAGGGGCTCGCTCAGGGCAGGATTGCGACTTTTGACTTTGATGGACCTTAGACGTTGCCTCCTCCCTCTTCCATTCGGTGTCTTCGGTGTCTTCTCGGTGGTTTCGGTTTACCGCTTACTGCTTACGGTTTACTGCTTACGGTTTACTGCTTACGGCTTACTGCTTACGGCTTACCCTGCTTCGCCATGGCTCCCGGTACTACTCTGCTTCGCCTTGTGGGTCGGGGTAGTGGCTACGCAGAGCGATTGAACGAACATGTGTGTAAATCGGGGCGGACATGTCGCAGGGTCTTCGACAGTTCACCCTCTTCTCTCTTCTCTATTCGATCCACGGTCTTCGACGGCCCACGGCCAGCGGTTCGCTGCCTAGGTGCCCGGCAGAAGCGACCTGTCCGCCACAGGCGAGAAGGCCCTCCGGAGCTCGCTGTAGCTCTCGAACCTCTTCTCCGCTTCCTTCTCCAGCATCTTCAGAATCGCCGAGTTGAATGCCTCGGATACCGTAGGGTTGCTCGACGAAGGCGGTTTCGCGGCCTCGAAGATGTGCCTGTAGAGAATCCTCCTCGTGGTCATGCAGTCGAACGGCGGGGAACCGCAGATCATGTGGTATGCCGTCGCGCCGAGGGAGTAGATGTCCGTGCGGAAGTCGAGCGGCAGGCCCTGAATCTGCTCCGGAGACATGTAGTTCGGAGTGCCGTAGATGATGCCCGTGCGCGTGAGCCCGACGTCGTTCACGCCCTTCGCGAGGCCGAAGTCCACCAGCTTCGGACTGCCTTCGGGCGTGAGCAGTATGTTGTTCGGCTTGATGTCCCTGTGGATGAGCCCCGCGTTCCACATGGCCTCGAGCGAATGGGAAATCTTGATAATCACGTCCGTGACCAGCTCCTCGGTGATGGATCCGAAATCCTTCTCGATTACGTCCAGGAGCGACCTGCCGTCCACGTACTCCATGGCGTAGTAGTGGAATCCGTCAGCGTTGGCCACGTCGAATATCTTGACGATGTAGGGGTGGTTGAGCTCCCTCAGCGCGTTCGCCTCCCTGAGGAACCGCTGTATCCCCCTCTTGTCCGAATGGAGGTCCGGGTCGAGGACCTTGATGGCTATGGGCGTGCCGTCCGTCAGCTTCCTCGCCTTGAACACCGCGCCCATGCTCCCCCTGCCGAGGCACTCGTCCACGGAGTAATCGCCGATTACGTATTCCCCGGGCGTCAGATCCATCTTCTCCCCGCCCATCGCCTGGTAGATCATCTTCTTGGTCTTCCGCCGCTTTGATATCTTCTTCCTCTTTCCAATCATCACCTTGGTCTTGGCGATGAGTTCCACGGCCTTGTACGGCTTCACAAGGTAGTCGTTCGCGCCCGCTTCGAATCCCTCAAGTATGTGCTCCTCGTCCCCGGCCGAGGAAAGAATCAGTATCGGCAGGATGTCCTCGGAGAACGTCTTCCGGATTTCCCTGCAGAGCGAGATCCCGTCCATGCCGTCGAGGATGATGTCCAGCACAACGAGATCAGGACTCAGCGACTTGAAGAGCTTGAGCCCGGCAAGGCCGTCCCGGGCATGGTGCACCTCGTAGCCCCTGCGCTCCAGGATGTACTGCGCCAGGTCCGCGAGATTCAGGTCGCCTTCGACGAGAAGGATGACGCCGTTCTCCACCCCCGAATCCCCAATAAAAAAAAAGACAGGGGGGCCGGTTAACCTCCCCTGTCTTTGCTTTTAACAACCTATACCGCGACTGCCTGCAATGCAATCGTTTTCTTTGGGATTTTGAATTTCGTTGGGCCCCTATCTTCGAAAATCTCGTCTTCTTGCGGACTTTCTTTGCGATGAGCACGTGACTTCTTTGGAGTTTGGAATTCGGCCCGCCTTCGCCTTAGACTCCTGGCGAGGGCGGGCGGGTCTTCGAGATTTCATTGGAAATTGGAGGTTGGGATTTCATTGGGATTTGGCTATTGGTTGTCGGGGTTTAACGCAGCGTTTGGTTCCGGCTCGTCCGGGTTATGGTCAGTCCTGGTCCATGAGGTCCTTCATGAGCTCCCGGGGCACTATCGAGGCGCGCTCCAGGAGCTTGTTCACGAGCAGCCTCTGCTCCTTCTCAATCGCCTTCCGCCTGACCTTGTCCTTTATCGCGTCCTGCACCTCCTCGAACGGCACGGTGACCATCTCCTTCTTCTCCTCGAGCTTGAGGATGTTGAACGTCTGCCCGAGCTTCACGACGTCCGAAATCTCGCCTTCCGCCATGCCCGCAACGAGCGTCGCCAGCTCCTCCTTGAGCCCCGAGTCCCCGGAAAGATGGAACAGCCCGCCCTGCTGCGACCGCACGCCCGAGTATTTCTTCGCAAGCCCCGCGAAATCCTCCCCCTGCTTCGCTTCGGCGTGCGCCTTCCTCGCATGCGCCTCCGCCTCCGCGGCGGAGGGATGGTCCTGCGCGTATATCACTATGATTCGCACCGCGCCCTTCTTCTCCCTGAGGAACTCCTTCGGATTGTCATCGTAGTAGTTCCTGATCTCCTCGGGCGGCACGACGAGGTCCTGGGCCTGCGAGTCGAAAAACATGGTCTTCGACCTGCTCTGGGTGAACTTGCTGAGGAAGACGTGTATCGTGATCTCCCGCCTGAGCTCCCTCACGAAATCCGCGTACGATTGCCTCCTCTGCTTGAGCTTCCTCACGAACGTGAGCAAACCGCCGGCTTCGAGAATCTGCGAGTTCAGCATCCGCTGGAGCATGTTCTGCGGCACGGGCGTCTTCGCCCTCTCGGCCTCCTGGTACAGGACCTCGTACATGATCTTCCGGAGGAGCGTGACCTTCTTGATTTGCTCGATTTGCGCTTCCTTGTCCGAGCCGTGCACGACCTTCTCGATGTTCGGCGGCGTGATGTCGTAGACCGATATGGGCACCCCGTTGACCACCGCCGCGATGGCTGCCGAAGGCCTGCTCCCGGGCGCGGCTTCCTTTTCCGCGGCCTGCGCGGGATTGTGCAGAACCGCCAGAATCACCGCCGCCGCCGCCGCAATCTTCATGAGCCTCTCCTGCATGTGAACATCGGAACGATACCCGCCGCGATGAAGGAAGGCAAGCCCGATTCGCGCGGCGAGTCGAAGGATCGCACGCCGAACGTCCAAGGTCCGGGGTCCAAGGTCTGAATGATAGAGGGTATAGGGTCGAGGGTAGGAGGGGGAACTGTGAACCGTAAGCGGTAAACGGTAAGCAGTAAGCAAGTAAACCGATTAAAACCTGCGCCGCCGTTGTTATTTGTATTTTGGAGTTTCGTTGTAGTTTGAAGTTT
>DYIT01000142.1 GCA_020723505.1 Candidatus Kuenenia stuttgartensis | reverse complement strand
CGGCCTCGAGTCCGCCGGCAGGGGGCCGTACGCGGGTTGCGTCGGATACTTCTCGCCATGCGGGGACATGGACACCTGTCTTGCCATACGCACCGTTGCATTCGACGGGGACAGGGCATCGGTCCGTGCGGGCGCGGGCGTGGTCGCGGACTCGGACCCGGAAAAGGAATTCATTGAGACCGAGAACAAGCTCGAGGCCTGCAAGAGGGCCGTGAGCATTGCAGAGGAGGGACTGCTGTGATTCTGCTCATAGACAACTACGACTCGTTCACCTACAACGCCGCCCACGGCCTGGCAATGCTCGGCGGCGACGTGCAAGTCCGCAGGAACGACCGGATGACCGTGAAGGAGGCCGAGGAACTCGAACCGGACTATCTCGTGATTTCCCCAGGCCCGGGCGGGCCCCGCGACGCGGGCGTGTCCATGGACCTAATCGCGACGTTCGCGGGATCAATCCCAATCCTGGGCATCTGTCTCGGCCACCAGTGCATTGGCGAGGTTTTCGACGGGAGGGTCGGCCCCGCTTCCTCGCTCGTGCACGGCAAGACGTCGAGAATCTACCACGACGGCGCGGGCTTGTTCGCGGGGCTCAAGAGCCCGTTCGAGGCCGGAAGATACCACTCGCTGGCGGTGGAGGAGTCTTCGCTGCCGGCATGCCTTCAAATCACCGCCCAGACTGCGGAGGGCGAAATAATGGGAATCAGGCACAGGACCCTGCCCGTCGAGGGCGTGCAGTTCCATCCCGAATCGATCCTGACGCCGCAGGGGCAGGGCATTTTCAGGAACTTCCTGGGCATGGGCCGAGCCCCGCTCAGGCAGGCGGGGCGGGTCTCGGCGGGCGGGGAGGAGGCGGGCGCTGGGTCCCGGCTGTCCCCGGCCGGCCGGGCCGCATGCGGAGAAGAAAGGAGGCTTCCATGCTGCGCGGAATGATTGAGTCGCTTCTTTCCGGTAATGACCTGAGCGAGGACCAGGCCGCATGCGCGATGGAGGAAATCATGGATGGCCGCCCGGCCCCGGCGCTCACGGCGGCCTACCTCGTGGCCCTGAGGGCCAAGGGCGAATCGGCCGCCGAGCTCCTGGGCAGCGCGAAAGCCATGCGGCGGCGTTCGCTGCATGCCGAGCCCGGGATCGAGGCAATCGACATGTGCGGGACCGGGGGCGACGGGAGGAACACGTTCAACGTGTCCACGACCGCTGCGTTCATCGCCGCGGCCGCGGGCTTGAGCGTGGCCAAGCACGGCAACAGGGCTGCGAGCTCCCGCTGCGGGAGCGCGGACCTGCTGGAAGCCCTTGGCGCGAGGATATCCCTCCCGCCCGAGGCAGCGGCGGAATGCGTCAGGAGGACCGGGTTCGGGTTCTTCTTCGCCCAGGATTACCATCCGGCGATGAGGAACGTCGCGCATGTCAGGAAGGACCTCGGGATCAGAACGGTTTTCAACGTGCTCGGCCCGCTCGCCAATCCCGCAGGCGTGAGAGCCCAGCTCCTCGGCGTCTTCTCGGAGAGCCTCGTTACGCGCATGGCTGAAGTGCTTTCGATGCTGGGCGTCGAGCGCGGGTGCGTGGTGCATGGCCTTGGCGGATGGGACGAGGCGACCACCGCGGGCCCCAACGCCGTGGCTGTTATTGAAAGCCGTGAAATCCGGCGAATCCTCGTGGATCCGCGTGATCTCGGGTTCAGGAAAGCGGAGCCTGAGGAGCTCCGGGGCGGCGCGCCGAAGGAGAACGCGGAGATAACCCTGGCCGTGCTGTCGGGCGGAAAGGGCGCGGCGCTCGACACTGCGGTCCTCAACGCGGGCCTTGCGCTTCATACCTGCGGCAGGAGCCTGGATTTGGCCGCCGGCGTGAAGCTCGCCCTCGAAGCCGTCGAGTCGGGAGCGGCGCTTAAAACCCTGGAGAGATTCGTGAGGCTCACTCATGAGCTTTAGACCGGACTTAAACTCCGCGCGCTTTCGACGGTTTGAGAATCTCCAGCGGAAAGCATTCGACGCTGAGAACGCTGAAGGAAGGCTGAAAACGCTGACTTGCGCGCAGCTTTGAAAGGGGTTCTTCATGGAAGCCGGAAGCAAAACCGCAGAGACGCAGGATCAGGGACGCCCGGGCATCGGGGGAATCCTCGGGAGGATACTCGAAGCCAGGGCGCGCCGCGTCGGGTCCCGGCCCGCCCCGGATCGGATAGAGCGGGGGAATCGCAGGCCGTTCGCCGCTGCGATACGGGGAAAAGGGAAGATATCGCTGATTGCAGAAATCAAGAAGGCCTCGCCTTCAGCGGGGATCCTGTCGCGCGATTTCAGCCCCGCGAGGCTGGCGGACGCCTATGATCGCGCCGGGGCATCGGCAATCTCGGTAGTCACCGAGCCGGAATTCTTCGGGGGCATGCCGGAGCATCTCGAGGAGGCAGGCCGGGTCTCGAACCTTCCGCTGCTCAGGAAGGATTTCCTGCTCGGCCCCGGAGACGTCGCGGAGTCGGCTGCCATGGGCGCGGACGCAGCGCTGGTCATCGTGGCCGCCGGAAGCCGCTCATGGCTCAACGAGATGCTCTGCGCTGTGGCCGAGGCTCGAATCGAGGCGCTGGTGGAGGTCCACGACGAGCATGAGCTCGAGTCGGCGGCCGCGTGCGGAGCGGCGATCATTGGCGTGAATTGCAGGGACTTGAGGACCATGAAGACCGATTTCGGGGTATTCGCGCGGCTTCTCCCGCTCGTGCCCGATTATGCAACGGCAATTGCCGAAAGCGGCATAAGGAGCCGCGACGACATGCTCAGGGTCGAGGCGCTTGGCGCGGACGCCGCGCTTGTCGGGTCCATGCTGGTGTCGGCTCCGGACCCCTGCGCGGCGGCAGAGGCCCTGCTTAAGGGTTGTGTACATGTTCCGTAGGGGCGATTCGGTCGCCCGCAGGCAGTGAGATTCGGGCGGCCCGTGTGATGACAGTGGACGGTGTATGGCAAGGATGCAGCAAGCTGTAGTCGCCCCACTCCGCTGGGGCGAAGACCACGGCAGCGGAGTGCCGTGGCCACAGCTGAGTGCCGTGGGTACAGCTGAGTGCCGTGGCTTAAGCGGAGGGCGGGCAAAGCCTGCCGTAGCCCCTGCGCAACATTGAGCGGCGGCGGTTGTCTTTTTCCGCTGCCTGTTCCGTTTCATAGTTTCGAGATTCGTCGGATGATTGACGTGAAGATTTGCGGGATTACGAGGGTCGAGGATGCCCTGGCGGCGGAAGAGGCCGGCGCTGCGGCAATCGGATTCGTTTTCGCCCGGAGCCCCAGGCGGATTTCCCCGGACGAGGCCGCCGCGATATCCGCCAGGCTCGGGCCCGGCATGGTTCGCGTGGGCGTTTTTGCGGACGCGGTGAGAGAGGAAATCCTGAGCGTCGCCAGGGAGGCGGGGCTCGATGTGGTGCAGCTTCACGGGTCCGAGACCCCGGAATTCGCTGAGGGTCTCGGCCTTCCGGTTATCAAGACTTTCAGGGCGGACGGGCCGGAGGTGCTCGACAGGATAAGGGGATTCGGCTGCGCCCGGTTCCTTCTCGACGCGCCCGCGCGCCCGCCTGATCGTGCGGGGAGCGTTACCGTCGACAGCGCGATTGCGGCGGCTGCGTCCCGGCTCGGCGAGATGGTGCTGGCGGGCGGGCTGTTTGGCGGGAACGTGGCGGCCATGATTGAGGCGGCGCGGCCCGCGGCGGTCGACGCGAGTTCGGGGCTGGAGTCAAAGCCCGGGAAGAAGGACCCGATCCTGATTAGGCGGTTCATCGAAGAGGTGAGAAGATGCGAATGCCGGATGAAAGGGGATATTTCGGCGCCTACGGGGGCAGGTTTGTTCCGGAGACTGTCATCCAGGCGCTGAGGGGGCTCGAGTCGGCGTACAGCCGGGCGAAATCCGACAGGGGTTTCAAGCGGCGGTTCCTCGATCTGCTCGCGGAGTATTCAGGCAGGCCCACGCCGCTCATGAAGGCCGCGAATCTCATGCGCAGCTGGGGCGGGGCGTCGGTGTACCTCAAGCGGGAGGACCTGAACCATACGGGGTCCCACAAGCTCAACAACTGCCTCGGCCAGGCCCTCCTTGCGAAGGAATGCGGCAAGACCCGGGTGATTGCGGAGACCGGCGCCGGCCAACATGGCGTGGCATCGGCGACCGCATGCGCGCTCATGCGTCTCGAATGCGTCGTGTACATGGGAGCCCGGGACATGGAAAGGCAGAGCACGAACGTTGAAAAAATGGAAGTGCTCGGCGCAGAGGTAAGGGGGGTCGATTCCGGGACCGCGACACTGAAGGACGCCATAAACGAGGCCATGCGCGACTGGGCGGCAAGCCACGACTCCACGCACTACATGATTGGGTCGGTCGTGGGCCCGCATCCGTACCCCGCTATGGTCCGCGACTTCCAGAGCGTCATCGGCTTCGAGACGCGCAGGCAGATTGCCGCAATCGAAGGCAGGCTTCCGTCGGCGGTGGTCGCGTGCGTGGGCGGGGGATCGAACGCCATGGGGATGTTCCACGCGTTCCTCGCAAGGCCCGGCGTGAGGCTCGTGGGCGTGGAGGCTTTCGGCGGAGGGACAGGACCCGGCATGCATGCGGCGACCCTTTCCTTCGGATCGCCGGGTGTCCTGCACGGGGCATCCACTTATCTCCTGCATGACGCATGGGGCCAGGTGACTGGGACCCATTCAATCTCGGCGGGCCTCGACTACCCGGGCGTGGGGCCGGAGCATTCCTGTCTGAAGGACCTCGGCAGGGTGGAATACACGGGGGCCACGGACGCGGAGGCAGTGGCCGCATTCAGGGAGCTCGCGGCCCTGGAGGGCATCATCCCGGCGCTCGAGTCTTCACACGCGCTTGCGCATGCCCGGCGGGTCGCGGCAGAGGCGGGGGCCGGCGGGATCGTGGTCGTCAATCTCTCCGGAAGGGGGGACAAGGACCTCGGCATAGTCCGGGATTTCGCGGAGGAATCATTCTTGAAGGAGTGCGGCCATGGCTGTCTCCATTCATGAGAGGGCAGTGCGGCTTAAAAAGGAGCGAAGGAAGGCACTGGTCCCCTACTTCATGGGCTTGTGGCCTTCTGCCGCCGTTTTCCAGGAGCTCGTGGCAGCAACATGCGACTCGGGAGCGGACGCAATAGAGGTCGGGATGCCGTTTTCCGACCCGGTCGCGGACGGGAAGGAAATCCAGTCCGCAGGCAGGGAGGCGCTGGAAGCAGGGACCACGCCTCTAGACGTGTTCAGGGAGTCGGGGAGAATCGCAAACCGGTTCGGAATTCCGCTGATGCTCATGACCTATGCGAATCCGGTGTACAGGATGGGTCTTGACCGGTTCTGCATGGCGGCCGCCGAGTCGGGATTCAGCGGGCTGATTGTCCCGGACGTTCCACTTGAGGAGTCGGACGGTCTTTGCGCAGCCGCAGCTCTGGCGAAAATCTCCCTGATTCGCATGATTGCGGCCGGTTCGGACGAGGCGCGGATTGCCCGCGTGGTCTTTGGCGCCGAAGGATTCGTCTACCTTGTTTCCGTCAAGGGCGTGACCGGATCAGGCATGGTCGAGCCGTCCGCAGGCAGGGAGGCGCGCATCGCCATGAGCCATACCGGGACGCCGGTATATTCGGGTTTCGGGATTTCTACCCCGGAACGCGCAGGCAGGGCGGCGGCCTGGTCGGACGGGGTGATTGCGGGAAGCGCGTTCATAAGCGAATACCGGGCGGCGGGGGTCGCGGGGGTCGCAAGGCTCGTGCGCGGGATGCGGGACGCCGTGGACCGCGGGCTGAACTGTAAACCGTAAGCAGTAAGCAGTAAGCAGTAAACAGTCGAAGACCGTGGGCCGGGGATACGTGTGGCACACAACAGAGCCGCGACCAGCCCGCCCTGCGTAGCCTACCCCCCGCACCCAGGCGAAGCAGGGTGAGGTCGCGGGAGGTCGTGGTGGCCGGGAAGTTGAAGGGTCCAAAGTCGAATGTCCGAAGTTGTCGCTGTTTGCCTGGATTCCGGCTTTCGCCGGAATGACGGCCCAAGCCCGCGGGAGTACGTGGAGGGAACATACAGGCCGTGGACCGTTGACCGTGAGTCGTAGGGGCGACGCATGCGTCGCCCGTAGGCTGTGATCCAGCGCTTCGCTGTAGCCACGGCACTCGGTTGCCGTGATCGCCCCAGCCCGCCTTCGGCGGGTCTTCGATACGCGGGGCGGCTACAGCACACCCGCGTCATTCCGGCGGAAGCCGGAATCCAGGGCTTGTTGGGCGGTCGTCCATGGGCTGTCGGCGGCGCGAAGGGAAAAGCAGTGCAGGCAGGCCGGGTCCGGGAGGCGGATGGCCGGGTTTAAAGCTGAGCCAAACGGGCTCCGCTGGAAATCAACTGCCTTGTTTGGTTCCGGCTCGTCCGGGTTATGTTTGGAAGGAGTGCACGATGAAAGCTGTCATGAAACCAGGAACTGGTCTCAAGGAAATCGGCATGGTGCTGGCCGCGGCGGAACTGGAGGGATTGTCCGCGTACGTGGTCAGGGACGGGGATTCGGTGGCGGTTTGCATGCCTGGGGCATGCGGCGCGGAATTCGAATCCAGGATTTCCCGCCTTCCGGGCGTGGAATCGGCCGCGGCGTTCGCGAGGGGGTTCAAGATCGTGAGCCGGGAGTTCAGGTCCGGTAACACCGTGGTCAACGTGTCCGGCGTGCGGATCGGGGACGGCGGCACTGTGATTATCGCCGGCCCCTGCGCGGTGGAATCCAGGGAGCAGCTCATGAGGTCTGCCGAGCTGATGCGCGAGTGCGGGGCGCACATGCTGCGGGGTGGGGCGTACAAGCCCAGGAGCTCGCCGTATTCGTTCCAGGGGCTCAAGGAGGAGGGGCTCAGGATACTTTCCGAGGCAAGGGAGAGGTTCGGTATGCCAATCGTGACCGAGGTCATGTCTCCCTCCGACGTGCCGATCGTTGCCGAGCATGCGGACATGCTCCAGGTGGGGTCGAGGAACATGCAGAACACCGCCCTTCTTGAGGCGCTCGGATCCGCTGGGAGGCCTGTGCTTCTCAAACGCGGGATGATGTCCACGGTGGAGGAGCTTCTGCTTGCGGCGGAATACATCGCGTCGGCCGGGAACAGGTCCATTGTGCTCTGCGAGAGGGGGATCAGGACCTTCGAGCATGTCACCCGCAACACGCTGGACGTGGCTGCCGTTGCGGTTCTCAAGGACCTGAGCCATCTGCCTGTGATCGTCGACCCGAGTCACGCGACCGGGCGGAGGAAATACGTGAAGGCCGCGGCGCTTGCGGGCGTTGCAGCAGGGGCGGACGGGCTCCTGGTTGAGGCGCATCCTTCGCCCGAGGATGCGCTGTGCGACGGCGAGCAGAGCCTTTCGCCGCCGGAGTTCGCGGATCTCTGCGCATCCGTACAGCGAGTCGCCGAGGCTGTGCGCCCGGCGGGGAGCCGGGGCGTGGGCGGTGAGTTGTAAGCCGTACTGTGAGCGGTAAGTTGTAAGCCGTAAGCCGTAAGCGGTAAGCAGTAGGGCAAACCGTAGGCTGTGGACAAAACAAATTGTCGTCATTCCGGCGAAAGCCGGAATCCAGGCTTTCCGGGAGCGATGCGGCACTCTATGCCGGCTGGAAATCCTGTTGATCCGGGCGGGACGGATATTTTAGAATCTGCTTCCGTATCCCCCCCTTATGCGGCCGTTGGAGATGACTCAATTGGCTAATCACAGTCGACATGACAGTGATTCCATGGAAAAAGCCCGGCTTTTTCTGTTCTGCGTCATTCTGGCCCTGACTGCCTCTCCTGCGTTCGCAGGAGACGAGTTCCCTGCCCCTGACCCGGCCGGGAAATGGGAAAAATTCAACCTCGCCTTCCAGGTTTTCCCGCCATTCATGACCATTGTCCCTGCCCGCTTCGAAGTAAGGGCTGCTTTGCCGTTGCCTCCCCCGCTGGGGAGCGTCGCCGTCGAAGTTCCTGAAGAGGGGAGCCCGAAAATCGACATGAATCGGGACGGCAAGTGCGAGACGCCGGTCAACGAAGGCGACCCAATAATCTTCCCATGCAAGTACGCGGACGGGGAGAGCGGCAGGTTCGCCGTCCGGTTCTTCCGGGAAATCGAGGGGGAAAGCTGGTATTTCGAACCCGCCGGGTCGATGTGCGGCAACGTTCATGGCGAGAAGTTTGCGCTTTACGACATGAACGGCAACGGTAAATACGACGATTCCGGCATGGACATGATCCTGTGTGGGAAGAGCCAGTTGACCATTCCGCTCGGGCCCGTCCTCTCTCTGAAAGGCAAGTTCTATCACTTGCAGGTGGACCCGCGCGGCAAGTCGGTTTCCCTTCAGGAGTTTTCGAGCGAATCGGGAACAATCGACTTCTCCCGGAATTTCAGGGCTCCGGGGAAGCTCTGCATGGCCCTCGTTTCCCGGGGCAATGCATGGTTCGACGCCGGGGTAAGGGGGGGCGTCAAGGTCCCTGCCGGCACCTACAAGGCATTCATGGCGGTTCTGCGCGGCAAGCAGATCTCCTGCGATGTCGGATTCCGGAATCATGCCCTTGAGGTGAAGCCCGGCGCGGTGGTCGCGCACGAATGGGGCATTCCCGTCAAAATCGATTTCGATCCCCCTTCGTGCACTGCATTGTCCAGCCCGGACCAGAAGCGTCTGACGTTCGGGAAGGGAAAGATGTCCTTCGTCGGGAAAGCAGGCGAGATCTACACCAACTTCCTGACCATGGGAAAGTGGACCTTCGACAAGATGGAGTGCAATCCCGAGTATAAAATCCTGACCGCCGACGGCGCTGTCGCGTGCAGCGGGAAGCTCGAGCGGGGCTGAGGGGCTTTCGCACCGTACGACGTTACCGTACGGACAGGCGGCGCCCCGATTAGAGTCGTCCTCACCGAAAGCGAATACGCGGATTTGATTGGAATCGCGACCGGAGAGGTGGAAATAGGCAAATAAAGGCACCAAGTCTAATCGTTACGCAAGGGCAGAATATGATGAATAAAGGTGAATGGGAAGAAGAAAGCGAATTGGAAGAGATAAGAAAGGACAACGAGATTCTTGAAGCCCGACTCAGGGAAAGAGGCGGTGCGACGGGATTCGGCGGGGACATGGATCCCCGCCTGCGCAACGAATTCCTTCGCCACGTGCTGGCCTTCGAGGAGATGAGTGAAGGCCCCAAGCGGACGATTCGCAGCCTGTTCCCGGACGACTTCGATTTCCCTGCGCCGGAGTCAATGACTCCCGAAGCCCTGGAAAAGAAACTCGATGAAATCCTGGACGTTCTGGAAGCCAACTTGATTGTCCTGGAACTTCAGGCCGGCCTCCAGGCAGTGGATGCCTACAAATACTTCCTCGGCTCGGTCATGGACAGCGAGATATCCCTCGAGCGCATTCCCGATATGTGGTTGCACTTGGACGGGTGCGACGGTTCATGCCCTGATTGCTTCCAGAACGGCTGCTGCGAAACCGGGCAAGAAATGTACCCCGACGGGTGCGGGCCTTCCGATGGGCAGGAATGACATGGAATTCATGATGGCTGTTATGGCAATCGCTCTGATGATAATGGTTCCATACGGATTCTATTACCATTCGAGATTGTGGCAGAGAATCGAGTTTCTTTCTACGGATTCATATGAAAAAGTGAAAGGCATATCCGGATATTGGATTAGCATGAGACTCCTCGACAAATATGTTCTTGAAAACAACATTTCGGATCCAATTCTGTCCGAATTGCGGGGCAAGTTGAGGAAGTTGGACAAGTTTACTTTTATCATGTTCATCTTCGCTTCGGTTTACCTCGCTTTGATGTTCGTGTTCTTTTCTCGCGGAATCAATCCATTCTTCTTTATCCCGATTTCGAATATGCCCTGATTAGTCCGGCTCCTCCGGGTTATTCGTCATTCCGGCGAAAGCCGGAATCCAGGCTTTCGCTTGAAAAAAAAGACGATGAAAATCGAGAAGGAAGGAGTAGGCTGCTTGCGGAAAGCAAGCCCGCAGGTTATGCGCTTCCTGATTCTATACTTGGTTTTTGAAGTCCCCGGTCTCGGCAGGGTCGAGGAAATCGACTCCGCCGGCGGGAAGAAGCTCGCTGTCCGGTTCCTGAAGCTGAAGGACTTGAACTTCGCCCTGATTGCCGTGGCAATTTGGTTCGCGGGGCTGTTCGCGGCGAATATCGCCTTCTATTTCAATCCGGTTTCGGCCCTGCTCATCTCGTCCGTTTCGGCCCTTGTAGCGCTGGCAATCGGCATCGTGCAGGGGAAGGATCTGCTAGGAAAAATCATCATTCTGATATGCGTCCTGAATCTGGTGGGGATTGCCTTCTTCATAGCTGACCGGATGGCCGGGTAGTCCACGAGAGAGCAGCGGGTCGAGGACGCGGATGGGGCAGACAATCATCGGGCATCATTCCCGTCGAATGCCGGCAAGCTCCGGCTGAAATCCTGTCAATCTTCCGTGTCCTCCGTGTCTCTAGCGAGCCGCCCGCACGGCTGCGGCGAGCGAGTGAGATTAGATTCAAGGCCCCTGCCTCTTCCTGAGTTCTGGGTGAGTTCCAGATTGAATATGAAGCGAAGGCGGATGTTCTTCGCGGTTGATGGAGTTTTCCGTACATCACTATCGCACAAATATGCTATTTCCCCCCCTTGCCCTGTAAAACTACCGGCAGCACCACCCGTGACGCCTTATCGCCGCCGCATCCGATGCGGTTGGTCTGCTTCACTGATGCTTCGGCGGTAGTCCACGGCTTGCCGGTGCCGGGGTTCACGTCGAACCTCGGGAAGTTGCTAGATGTGACGGTTACTCGAATCCTGTGGCCCTTGCCGCCTTCCGCGCCCTGATGCTGCCTTCCCACGAACTCGTCTATGGTTCCCTGGCAGAACGTGTCGAACCATCCGCCGAGGTGGACCGCGGGGACGTTCATGACCGCGAATTTCGTGGTCGAGTCCAGCTCCCGCCATCGGCGCAGAGCAGCGGGCCGGCCGCGACGGACATGATGGCTGCCAACAAGAACAGGCTGATTCGTTCGAAGTGCTTGGTCATGTTCACCATCAATAAAGAGACTACAATCCGGTTGTGCATTTCAACACGCATGGATCTCGAATGTTCCCTTCCGTGAACTGGATCCGCCTTCGGGAAATCAGTTGGAGCCGCCGGGAAGCCGAGACACAGCAAGGCGGCGATATTATTTCATCAGGTCCTAACCCGGCTTATTCATGAAATCTCGTGACGCGAAGCGTCGACAACTCGCAAAAATCG
>DYIT01000141.1 GCA_020723505.1 Candidatus Kuenenia stuttgartensis | reverse complement strand
CCTGGATGTTGTATTCCCTGGCCGAGTAGGGTTTTCGCACCATGCCGGCCTGCCGGAAGAGGTCCTTGATCCTGGACTTTATCTCGGTTTCGGCGAGATATTTACTGAAGAAGATGAACACTCCGACTCCGGCTGCCGCAACCAGCGCCACGACAAGAATCGCTTTCCGCATGAGGATCCCCCGCAACAAGATGATTCAATTCTATTCGCCGCGGAGGATTGAGTCAACCCGGGATGATTGGAAAACGCGCCTTCCGGATGTTACTTTATAAAGCCTGTATGCGGAGTTCCTGGCGCGTCGCGAGAGATGACCGCGCCCTGCAGCATGACTTGAGAGCGGCGACATGCGGGAGTATTTCAGGGAAAGGGCCGGCCGGAGGTTCATTGCCGTTTTCGCGGGATCCGTCGCCGTGACGGCCGCCGCGCCCTTCTTCTTCCGGGACGCCCCGCCGGTCGCGGGGGTGGTTCCAGCCCCGTTCGCCGCGGGTCTGGTCATGATTGCCGTCATCCTTCCTGCGTACGCCGTGTATTTCAGGCGGTACTGGCCTTTCAGGTGATTCGTGTACGACGTCTCCATTCTCGGCGGCTTCGGTCTATTGCTTCTGCTGATGGCGGTGTACGGCTACCGGATTTCAGCGAGGACGGCCGAGGATTTCATGCTTGCCGGGCGGGGCATCGGAATCGCGGTGATGTTCTTCTTCGTGCTGTTCTCGATATCGAGCGCCTGGACGTTCTACGGGTATCCCGGGTTCCTGTACAGGCATGGGCCGGGGTTTTCGTACTTCATCTGGGGCTGTCTCGCGGGTCTGGTGGGCATGTACATGTTCCTCGGCCCGCGGATATGGGCCGTCTCGAAGCTGAACAGGTTCCTGTCGCCCGTGGAGACGGTCGCGGCGAGGTACGAATCCAAGGCTCTTCGCTTCGTGCTGAGCATGATAATACTCTCGGCGATTGTCCCATATATGGCCGACCAGGCGCTCGGGGTGGGGCTGGGTTTCGAGGCGCTCACGGGAAAGGCGGAGTTCCGCATCGTCGGGATGCTCTATCTCTCCATGCTTTGCGTCCTTATCGTACTGCTCGGGGGCATGCGGCTCGCGGCATGGGTGAACGTCGTCCTTGGAGCGGTCTACACAGTGACGTTCCTCGGCTCGCTCGTCTGGGTGGCGGCGGCCGCCTTTCCGGGCGGGATTGCCGATGCAGCGGCATCGATGGATCCCGCGCAGCTTGCGCTTCCGGGACCAGAGGGGAAGTTCACGCCTGCCGTCACTTCGGTGGTCTTCCTTGTCGGACTGCTGGCCCTCTGCTGGCCTCACGTCGTGATAAGCGCGATGACGGCGCAGAGCAAGAGGATATTCGTGTGGATGCCGGGCCTGGCCCTGGTGGCTGGGGGCATCTTCTTCTACACGGTTCCCTTCGTCTGGGGCGTGTTTCTCGCTCCGGCCCTGAGCGGGCTTCCGGACGCCAAGGTCCTGAGGCTGACGGTCCCGGAAGAGGCAGGCAGGATTGCGGCGGAGGCTTCGGATGCGGGAGCGGCGCTGAGCGGGGAGGAGATCGAAAGGGCTGCGCAGAAGAGCGTCACTTCGTCGTGCGACAAGATAGTGCAGAGGGCGGTGGGGGCCTACATGCCCTCGTGGGCGGGAGTGTTCGTAGTCCTTGGGGTGATTGGCGCGGCTCTTTCCACGGCGGCGGTGCAGCTCATGACCTCCGGCATACTCGTTTCGAGGGACATAATCCACGGCTGTTTCATGCCCGGGGCGGGCGATAAGACGCTGCTCCTGATCACCAAGGGGGCGATTATCGCCATCGTCACGGCGAGCCTCCTCATAGCATGGTGGTATCCCGTGGCGCTGGCGGAGTACCTGGCAAACATAGCGACTCCCGGTTTCGCGCAGTGGGGGCCCGCGTTTGTAGGAGGGTTCGTGTGGAAGAGGGGCAACCGCTACGGCGCGCTTGCCGGATCCTGCGCAGGTTTCGCCATCCTCGCCGGATGCTTCATTTTCGGGCTGCTGCCCGGCATGGCGGTCATTCCGGCGCTCGCCGTTAATCTGATCCTCTACGTGGCGGTGAGCATGGCGACTCCGTCGCCGTCAAAGGAGGTCCTGAGGAAGTTCTTCGATGAAGTGGACGTTTTTCTCTCGAAAACCGCGTGACGCGAGACCAGTCTGGCGGCTCGTCGCGAAGCCGGACGCCGACGTGTTCGACGTCCAGGCCTGCCCCTCCGCCGCGGTCGAGAGCGCAATAGCTTCGAAGTATCTCCTCGCGTCCAGGAAGCACGAGGCGACCCTGTTCGTCCTCGGCATGGCGAAGCGCGGAGTGCTTGCAGGGCCCGACGTGTCCGTGGTCGACGACGAGGCGGCCAGGAGGGGCGTGGACGTGGCCAGGATTCCCCGCGCCGGCAGGGGTGCCGCGAGACCGGCGCAGACCGTGTCCCTCGACGAGATGATGCTCTCTGCCGGCGACGACTGCGCCCAGGAGAAAGCGGGCGAGGACGAGCTGGCGTGCCTGATTTACACATCCGGAACCGAAGGCAGGCCCAAGGGGGCGATGCTTTCGCACAGGAATTTCCTGAGCGATTGCAGGCTCATCGGAGGGCTCTGCCGGATAGCGGAAGGCGACACGGTGGCAGGCGTCCTGCCCATGTTCCACATCTTCGGCCTGACCAACGTGCTTATAGGCGCGTTCGTGAACCGCGCGGCGATAGTCCTGGTCCCTCAGTATTCCCCGGCATCGCTCCTCAAGGCAGTGGCGGAATCGGGCGCTTCCTTCCTGCTGGCGACACCGACGATCTTCCGGCACGTGCTGAGGATACAGCAGAAGCGCTGCATCGTGCCGAAGGGCGCCCTCAAGGTATGCATTTCCGGAGCCGCTCCGCTCGAGAAGGAAATCATATCCGAGTTCGAGGAGGCGTTCGGATCGAAGCTGTGCGAGGGTTACGGCCTGACCGAGTCGACTTCCGCGGTGTGCCTGAATCCGCCCGACGGTACGAGGAAGCACGGGTCAATCGGCATGCCTCCCCCGGGGATTGAAATGAAGATAGCCGGCGACGACGGCGTCGATCTCCCGGCGGGGGCGGTCGGGGAGATCCTCGTGAAGGGGGAAGTGGTGATGCTCGGGTATTACAACATGCCCGGGGAGACCGCGGGCGCCATCTCCGGGGGATGGCTCCGGACCGGCGACCTGGGCTACAGGGACGGGGACGGCTACTTCTTCGTGACGGACAGGAAGAAGGAGATAATCATCAAGGGAGGGTACAACGTGTCGCCGAAGGAGGTCGAGGAGGCGATTCTGGCGCATCCTTCGGTGAAGGACGCGGCGGTGATAGGAGTCAGGAAGAACGAGAGGGAGGCAATCAAGGCTTTCGTGGTCGCCAGGGAGCCGGTGGAGGCGGAGGATTTGCTCAGGCATTTGAGGGGATCGCTTTCGGCCTTCAAGGTCCCCGACGAAATCGAATTCAGGGGCGAGCTGCCGAGAAGTCTCGCCGGCAAGGTCCTGAAGAAGGAGCTCAAGGAGACGTTCATGGACTTGAGGCTCATTGAAAGGAGCGGGGATGCTGCTGGGGGAGCTGCCGGAGGCGGCTGCAAGGGCCAACCCTGACGGGACGGCGGTCGTGTTCGACGGCAGGAAGATGACCTGGAAGGAGGTCGAGACCTCGGTCTGCCGGGTGGCGAACGGCCTTGGGAAGCTCGGAATCCGCAAGGGCGACAGGGTGGCGATTATGCTGCCCAACATACCCGAGTTCGTCTTCTCGTTCTTCGCAATCCAGCGGCTGGGCGCCGTATGCGTGCCTTTCAACACGATGTACAAGGGCGGCGAAGTCATGCACATCCTCCGGGACAGCGGCGCGAGGGCCGTCATAGCGCTTTCGAACTTCGCGCCCCTCATCAACGAAATCCTCCACGATCTCCCGGCGCTCGAGCACATAATCCTCACCGGCGAGCGGAGCGTGGTGTTCGCCGACCCGGAATCCACTGTGTTCGTCCATCTCGTGGCCCCGAAGTCGCGTTTCGCGTCCGCGGACGAGGCATACCGCAAGGTCGGAGCAGCGCTGCATGACGCGCTTCGCATGCTGGGCGTCAAGGACGCCTGGTACAAGCACAGGGGCAGCATCCGCTCGAAGGGGAGGAAGATGGCCGGTTTCGTGGTGCAGGAGGCGGAGGACCAGTATGCCGCGATTTCGGTGGTATTCGCGGGCGACTTCAGCGTCGAGGAATTCATATCCGTCGTGTGGGTCCCGCAGGAGATAAGGGACAAGGTGATGGAGCCGCTGATATCGGTCGCGGAGGCGATTGGGAGGAGGCCTTCCTTCGAGGAAATCAGGTCCGCGGTCTCCCTTGCGTTCGAAAAGGAGTTCGGCGTGCGCCTCGAGAGCGGATCGTTCGCCAGGGACGAGCAGTTCGGATACGAGAAGCTGAGGTCGCTGATGGGGAGGCGCTGAAGTGGATGCGTAGATGGAAGGATGGGTATACGTGCGGCACACAACAGAGCCGCGACCGTGAGGTCGCGGGCGATCATTCCCGCCGGGTATACTAAGAAGTGCATAATAATATTGACAGGTTTTCGACGCTGAGACCGCTGATGGATTTCTGAAGACGCTGAAAGAATACGTTTCAAAGCCACGGGCATGCCTCAGCGTCCTCAGCTTCTCTTCAGTGTTTTCAGTGTCGAATGTTCCATCGTGTCAATACTATTTCGCACTCATTAGTAAGTGCGGCGCTGATATCAGGCATCCATGACCTCGAGGACCTTCATTTGAGAAGCGTAATCTAGCCGGTCTGGCGCGGAATGAGCAGGAGAATGCTTTTTCCGCTCATATCCTGAGCTTCAATCCCGCGGCCGCGCAGAAATCCGGAGCTGTCCTGCTCAGGTCCTCGGAGAACGAGATGAAGATCTCCAGCTGTTTCGAGGGACGCAAGCTCACGCCGGCAGATGCCTGCACTGGATTCTGGTCGAGCCTGTAGTTACCGGTCCTCGGATAGGGGTTATTCATGCCCTCGAACTGTAAGTGCAGCGACATGAAATCCGTTGCGCGGAATTCGACCTCGAGACCGAGGAACCATACGTCGGACGCGTCGAGCGAAGGTCCCTCGCCAGCGGCTTTCAGCACAGGCTCGCGGATGTATCCGAACCCGCAATGTATGTAGAACGGCCGGAGGAATTCCCAGGTCAGGTCGAGGAACAGCCCGAATTCCGGTCCCTGGGGCCGGGCGAAACCCGAGTCGGGCGCGCAGGGGATTGTGAAGACAAGCGAAAGAGCCGCCGAGGGGAATTCGCCTCCATCGCTCCCGTCAAGTCCAAGCCGCGCGCGGAAGGCGGGATTCGAGAGACCCGAGACCGGGCGCCTGATATCCGCCACCGTGACGCCCTTGTAACCTACGTACACGTTCAGGTCGCCCTCGTTCTTCAGGGATTTCTCCAGATCATAGAGGCCGGTCTCGAGGCCGAGTTCCAGACCGCCGGCAATCCCGACGCTGGCATCCAGCCTGCCGCACCATGTCTGCGCCGTGAGGGAGAGGCTGGAATCGGCCGTCCCGCCGCCCCTGTAGATGCTCGAAGTCGCGAAGTAGAGCGCAACTTCCGCAGTCCCAGGCCCGGCGACACGCGCGCCCCTGAGCCTCGGATGCAGGAAAGGCTGGAAGAGGGGGGAGAGAATCCCGGATTCGAGCGGGCCCGCCCATGTCCATGGATTATCATTCCCGGGGGGAGGCTCGGAGCCGGCTGCGCTCGAGCATGCGACGGCGATTGCCAGCGACGCTGACGTGATTACGCGCATGCGCATGCATGGATTTCCTTACGCCTAGGAATCATTCCGGTCGAATTTCCCTGGCCGCAGCGGCGCGTTTCTTTGCAAGCGCCGCCTTCGGAGGCTCCGCGAAGAGCAGGGCGCCGGAAGGGCAGGCGGCGACGCACGCAGGACTGCCGCCGCAGAGGTCGCAGTTGACCGCGGATTCCGTGTCCGGATCGAGCGACATGGCCCCGAACGGGCACGCGGAAAGGCACATCGCGCAGCCCATGCAGAGCTTCGCGTCCACCTCTACGGCGCTGGTCGACGGATTCCTCGATATCGCGTCGACTGGGCAGCATGAAATGCATGGAGCCTTGGCGCACTGGACGCAGAGCACCGGGATTCGCACGCCTTCCAGCTCCCATTTGATCACGTTCACGCGCGATTTCAGCGGATTCGACGAGCCGGTCCTGGCGACCGAGCACACCAGCTCGCACGTCCTGCATCCGGTGCAGGAATTCGAGTCGACTGCGATTATCCTGGCCATGTGCAAATTTCAATAGTGCGAAACAACATTCACTAGACCATCGCTTTGGACACTGACGACGCTGAAAAAAAACTGAACACGCTGAGGGGTTCCTCAAGGTCTTACTTTTCTTTCAGTGTTTTCAGATATCATTCAGCGTTCTCAGCGTCGAATGCTCTTCATTATTATTCTAAACTCCTTAGTATCCGGGTTAGAGCATGTACGAGGGCTCCTTGTCGAGCCCGAGGCTCGAGAGCGCCGAAGATTCGGGCTTTCCGCGCCCGTCCAGAACCCTGAGCCTGTAATATTCATCGATGAGCGCCCTGAACTTCTCCGGGTCGAGCGCCCTCCTGCGTTCCCTCGCCCTCCCGGACGCCCCTTCGGCAGGAGCAAGGCAGGCTTCCGGCAGCCCGTCCGCCTTCGGAGAGAAACCCTCCCGCAGGTTGAACATCCTCTCCAGAAGCGCGCCTCTCTGGGCGGCTTCCCAGATTTTCGGGGGTCCAAGCAGCATCCCCGTGCAGGAGGAGAGCAGTTCGGACCATTCCACGAAAGAGGGGAGACCGAGGTCGTGGACCGCGGAGATGTACTGGCAAATCCCGAGCGCGTCCGCCGTCATCGCGCAGTTCTCGCTCCAGTGCACGAGATGGGCTCTGCCTTCCGATGACAGCGGCTCGGAGGCGATTTCCGTCTCGTACTGGGACGGGCTGCCGCGGAGCATGTCCCGGGCCTGGTCTGAAATGCCCGCCAGTTCGAACCACGGAGCCATGCGTAAATCCCCCCCGGTCTGGCAGACTGCGGCGGCAAGGGCAAACGCGGGGGACGACTTCCAGGCTATCGGGGGGAGGCACATGCCCTTCGCATGGAGCAGACGGTCCGCCGCGTTCTTGCCGAGCGTTTCCGACGCCTTGAGCCCGCCTTTGCCCAGCAGCGCACCCGCCCCCGTCATGTCCGCCATGGACTTCACGAGCTTGAGAATTCCCGGCGAATCCCCGAATCCCGGGCAGTCTCCCCCGAAGTCCTTGTCCGGGACGGTTCCTTCACGGACAAGGCCGGCGGCCCAGGAGGCGAGCATCGCCGATTCGACGGGGTCGATGCCTAGCGAAACGCACAGCCGCGCGAATTCGAGGAGGCCGTCGACGCCTGCGGATCCGGCGAACGGCGCGAAGGCGGCCGCCTGCCAGAAATCAGGGCCCTCGGATACCAGCTTTCCGCCGGGCAGCCTGGACGTCATGGCGCATGCGACCGGGCAGGCCAGGCATGAGGAAGATCCGGCGGACCGCGATTTCAGGTCTGATTCCGAGAAGGCTTCGCTCGGACGATTTCCAGTCGCGGGGTAGCCGAGGAGATTGACGGCGGCGAGGTCGAAGAAAGGCATGAACGATCCGCCGCTGCCGAATTTCGTGCAGAAAGGCGAGCTCTTCGCCCTGGCGGAAAGCATCGCCGACGTTTTCAGCGCCCTGCCCGGGTCCTTGACGGAGATTTGGAGGCTCCCCCGCGCCGTGAAAGCCTTGAGGTTCTTTGATCCCATCACGGCTCCTGCGCCTCCGCGGTGCGACCCTCTGCTCAGGTCGGAGTGAGCCGAGGCGAGCCTGGAGAGGCTCTCGCCCGCCGGGCCTATGCACAGGGCCTGCACGCAGGGGTCCCGGAGTTCGTGGCGTATCTTCTCCCGCGATTCGGCGGTGCCCATGCCCCAGAGGGACTGGGCGTCGCGGATTTCCAGGACCCCGTCCTCGGCATGGATGAAGACCGGCTTCTTCGCCTTGCCGCGGACGACGACGTGGTCGAACCCCGCCCATCTCAGTTCGCCGGCGAAGAACCCCCCGTGCGTGGAATGGCAGATTAGCCCGGTAAGGGGGGACTTGGCGGTCAGAACGGCTATGGAAGCCCCTGCGACCGGGAGTCCGCAGAACAGGCCGGCCCCCAGCACGAGGACGTTCTCCGAGTCGAGAGGATCGGACCCCGGCCTCCCGTGGCTGAACATGATGTAGTCGTTCAGGATTCTGCCGCCGATGTAATGGGAACGCAGGCTCTGCGGTATCGGATTCACCCGCACTTCGCCGGTGGAGAGGTTGACGTAGGCGATTTTCCTGCCAAGAGCCATCGGCACCTTCGAAAAAATCGGCGGAATCGCCGGATTCCGGCCCCGTACGTGTCTGCGAGCCGGAATTCTACACTAATAAAACGCGGGGCGAAAGACCGCAACCCGCGCAGGGGCGAAGAGTCATGCGTCGCGGAGGGCGTTCGGGGATTGGGCCGCGCAGGTGGATGGATGGGGGATGCGTAGATGGGTGGATGGGTAGTGAGGCGTAAGCCTGCGGTCGGTCATCCCCGCAGGGTGTACGTGCGGCGAGGGCAGTGAACCGTCAGCCGTGGGTAGCGGACGGTGACCAGTTATCGGTCATCGGCGATCGGTGACAGCTACCGTTGACCGCAAGCCGCCCGAAGAATCCCGGACTCTTCATCGCTGCGGCGCGAGGTTTTTGTTTTTCAGGCGCAATGAGCGTGCTATAACCTGGATAATTCACGGAGCAGTCCGTCACGGTCCGCATTCAACAGGGCAGGATGATTCGGGATTTCATGTTCAGGGTGATCAGCGGGGAGCGCGGGGGAGCTGTTTCCGCGGCGAGGGCGGGCCTGATTCCCGTCTCCTGGATATACGGAAGCGTCGTCAAGCTCAGGAACGTGCTCTACGATTCGGGATTCCTGTTCTCGAGAAGGGCACCGGTGCCGGTGATAAGCGTCGGGAACCTGAGCGTTGGCGGCACCGGCAAGACCCCCGCGGCGGCGATGATCGCGAAGATGCTTGCCTCCATGGGAAGGAAGCCCGGCATCGCTTCACGGGGATACGGGAGCGCGGGAGGCTGCCTGAACGACGAGAACCTGATGCTTTCCGAGGCGCTGCGCGGGATTCCCTTGGCGCAGGACGCGGACAGGCACGCGACAGTCGTCGCGCTTGCAGGACGTTGCGGAGCGGATTGCGCGGTGCTCGACGACGGATTCCAGCACAGGAGGCTTCGCAGGGACCTCGACGTCCTCGTAATCGACGCTGCATCCTCCGAGCACTCGCTCAGGATGCTCCCCGCCGGAAGCATGAGGGAGCCCATGGAATCCGTGGCTCGCGCTTCGCTGGTGATTGTCGCGCATGCGGACTGGGCCGGATCCGACGCCGTCGAGATGCTGAAGGAGAGGATTAGGGGATTCGGATTCGGCGGTCCGGTGCTGACTTCCGCGGTTGCAGCCACGGGCGTCCTGGGGCCCGGAGGCCGTTCCCCGGCCTGGTTTTCAGACAGGAGAATCCACCTCGTCTCGGGAATCGGGAATCCCGGCTATTTCAGGCGCACTGCAGAGGGGTTGAACGCCGTCATCACCGGAGAGAGCATATTCCCCGACCACCACGCATACTCGGCAGCCGAGATTGCCAGGGTAAGCGACCTCGCATCGTTCGAATCCGCGGATGCCGTCCTTGCGACATCCAAGGACTGGGTGAAGATACGGGATCTCGTCCCGGACAGGCCTCCGCCCTTCAACGCCATCGAGATTGAGATGAACATCCTCGACGGCCGCGACACGCTGATTGAGAAACTGAAGGCGGTTTTCACCGGCGAGGATCAGCCGGTGAAGACTTTCCGGTGAACGCGGTCCATGGCGAGCCAGCGATGAACGAAAAGAAGACACATCACAGCCGGGAGATATCGATAGAGGATGCGCGGGATTTCATCCTCTCGCGAATAAAAATTCTTCCTTCCGTACGCGAAAGAATCGGCCGCGCCGCCGGGATGACGCTCGCGTCCGACGTGATGGCGGACCATGACGTCCCCGCCTTCGACAACTCCGCCGTCGACGGGTATGCGGTCAGGGAACGGGACCTGAGCGGGGGAAGAGGGGAATTCAGGCTGATTGAGAAGGCAAGGGCCGGAACAGTGCCCAGGAAGCGCCTGGGGCCGGGGGAGGCCGCCCTGATAATGACCGGAGCCCCGATCCCCGGCGGGGCGGATTTCGTCGTTCCGGTCGAATTCGCCTCGAGGTCCCGGCAGCGGGTGCGCGTCAAGGGATATCGCGGGAAACCGAACGTGCGGAGCGCAGGCGAGGTGATGAAGAAGGGCGCGATTTCGCTCGCCGCGGGAACGCGCATCGGCCCGGCCGAAGCGGCGGTACTCGCCTCGTCCGGGGTTTCCGACGTGCCTGTGCGCCGCAGGCCTGTCGTGTCCGTGATTTCCACCGGGGACGAGCTCCTCAGGCCGGGGTCGAGGCCGAAGCCGGGATTCGTGTGGTCGTGCAATTCGCTATCCGTGAAGGCGCTTGCAGAGCGGTACGGATGCATCTGCAAGGACGCGGGAATCGTCAGGGACAGGCCCGGAGACGTCTTGAGAGCCCTGGGCAAGGCGCTCGAATCGTCCGATGCGGTGATAAGTACGGGCGGCGTTTCCGAAGGCGAATGGGATTTCGTGAAGTCGGCGATTCGAAACCTTTGCGGAATATCCCGGACGTGGCGCGTAAGAATGCAGCCCGGAAGGCCGCTCTCGTTCGGAGTAAGCGCCGGAAGGCCGGTGTTCGGTCTTCCCGGAAATCCCGTGGCTGCGATGATATCATTCTACCAGTTCGCAAGGCCGGCCCTGATTGCGATGCAGGGCGGTTCCGGGATTCGAATTCCCGAAGTGGATGCTGTCCTCGAGGAGGGCGTGAGCCGCAAGAGAGGAGTCGTGCATTTCCTGCGGGCGAAGCTTTCGTACAAGCGCGGCGTCTTCAGGGCGTCCCTGGCCGGCCCGCAGGGATCAGCAATCATAGGCAGCATGGCGGCCGCGGATGCGCTGCTCGTCGTCGGGCCTGACAAGACGGAATACAAGGCAGGGGAAAAAGCGAGGGCCCAGCTTCTGGATTGGAGCTTCAGGTGCTTCAGCGATGGAAGTCCCTGAGGCCGGCATGACCGCCCGCGACCTCACGGTCGCCCCGCCTTCGTCTGGGTATTTCCGCGATGTAATCCCGCGGGCTCACGCCCGTGGCTCTGTTGTGTGCCGCACGTTGTCAAGTCCTGGTCTTAAGTTGACACATTATTCTGGATTCCGGCTTTCGCCGG
>DYIT01000140.1 GCA_020723505.1 Candidatus Kuenenia stuttgartensis | reverse complement strand
GAAAACTTAAGCGCCCGCCGCCCGAAGATTCCGGACTCTTCGCCCCTGCCGATTCCCTGTTGAAAGACGCGGATCTTTATAATAAAACACGATTTGCGTGAGTGAGAACCAGGAATCCCGGGACCGCACCAACAAACGCATCCGCCTCCAAGCACTCCGGGAAACGACTGGAATCCGGCAGCGTCTAAGCCGCTACCGCTCTCCCCCAGGGGGGGCGCGGAGAAAAGGGGATGATATCCCGGGAGGAAACAATGATACGGAGCAGAAAGAACGGAGGCGGACTTAACCCTGACAGGCCGGGCCTGTCCGGCAAGATTATGGAGCTTAGCCCCGCCGGAATCACCGTCGTCGACGTCAACGGGAAGATAATCTACGCCAACTTGGAGGCGGAACGCGTACTGGGGCTGAGGAAAGACGAGATTACCCAGCGCACGTACAACGATCCGGAATGGCGGATAACGGACTTCGACGGGAACCCTTTCCTGGACGACGGACTGCCGTTCGCGCTCGTCGAGAACGGAAGGCAGCCGGTCTACGGCGTGAAGCATGCCATAGAATGGCCTGACGGGAGAAGGGCGTTGCTCTCGGTCAACGCTTCCCCGCTATTTGCGGACAGCGGCGAATTCGCCGGAATGGTTGCATATATCGAGGACGTGACCGCGAAGGTGGCCGCCGACGGTCAGCGGGAGGCGGCGCTAGAGAAGCTCAGGACCTTTTTCGAAGCTTCGCCCATAGGCATCGCCACCCTCGACCGTTCGGGACTGTTCACCGGCTGGAATCCGGCGGCGGAGCGCATATACGGATATCATGAACCGGAAGTCATTGGCAGAAGGTTTCCCCTGAATCCCTCGGACGCCGTTCCGGGACAGGACAACCTGTTCACCGCCGTCCTGGGAGGAGAGACGATTTCCGGGCTGGAGTTCGAAGTGACCCGGAAGGACGGGGCGAAGGTTTTCGTATCGGTATCGGCTGCGCCGATGCGCGACTCAGGCGGCAGCGTGATTGGAGCCATTGCGGCTTTTTCGGACGTGACGAGGTTGAGGAGGGCGGAGTCCGAGCGCCAGGAATCGGAGCGGCGGTACCGCGAAATGCTCGAGACCGTCAAGCTTGTCGCAGTCATGCTTGACGCAGGAGGCAGGATAACGTTCTGCAACGATTTCCTCCTCGAGATAACGGGCTGGAAGCACGGGGAGGTCTCGGGCCGCGACTGGTTCGATGTTTTCATCCCCGGCGAGGAGCGCGAATCGGTCAGGGGAGTCTTCATGAGCTGCCTTTCATGCGGCGATATTCCCGCGCACCATGAGAACCACATTCTTGCGCGCGGAGGCGAGAAGCTGCTCGTCGTGTGGAACAACACGGTGCTCCGGGACTCCTCGGGAAGGCCTTGCGGGACCGCGAGCATCGGAGTGGACGTCACCGAGCACAGGAAGCTCGAGGAGCGGTTCCGCCACGCCCAGAAGATGGAAGCGGTCGGGCTGCTTGCAGGGGGAATAGCCCACGACTTCAACAACATGCTCACTCCGATTCTGGGTTACTCGGAGATGCTGCTCATGAAAATGCGCTGCGGCGACCCGGGATACACGGAGGTCATGCAAATCAAGCAGGCCGGCGAGCGCGCGCGGGACCTGACGCGCCAGCTCCTCGCGTTCAGCAGGAAACAGGTGCTGACCATGAAACCCGTGCGCCTTTCGGAAATCGTGCTTTGTTTCGAGAAGATGTTGAGGAGGACAATCCGGGAGGACATATCCATAGAAATCAAGGCGGATACTCCCGCGGTGGTCCGGGCCGACGCCGGGCAAATCGAGCAGATACTCATGAACCTCGCCGTCAATGCCCAGGACGCAATGCCCGTGGGCGGGACGATTAGCATCGCCATTTCTGAGGAGTATGTGGATTCGGCCGGTGAAACCGAGTCCGAGATTGGGTCAGGCCGTTACGGGGTCATCTCATTCACGGACAGCGGAGAAGGAATGGGCAAGGAGGTTCTTGACCGGATTTTCGAGCCGTTCTTCACGACGAAGGCGCCGGGCAAAGGGACGGGGCTGGGACTCGCAACGCTCTACGGCATAGTGAAGCAGCATGGAGGTGGCGTGGTCGTGGAGAGCGCGCCGGGCGAAGGAACGGAATTCAGGATATACCTGCCTTCGGCGGAAACGGAAACGGAGGAATCGAGGCCCGGAGCCGGTGTCGCGCCGGCAAGGAGCGGGAAGGGAACCGTGGTCGTGGTAGAGGACGATCCAATGGTACGGAGATTGACCTGCAAAGTCCTCGAGATTCAGGGCTTCGAGGTCTTCTGCCCCGAATCGGCCGCGGCAAGCCTCGATATCGCGAAACAGACCAGCCGGACAATACACCTGCTGCTGACGGATTTGGTGATGCCCGGCATTAACGGAGCGGAGCTGTACGGGCGTTTCAGGGAAATCCATCCGGAGACGAGGGTCCTTTACATGTCCGGATACGCGGCCGGGACGATGGAGGCGGAGGCTTTTTCCACGAAAGGGGCGCCTTTCATACAGAAGCCGTTCTCGGTCACCGATTTGGCGGCGCAAATCCGGGCCATCATGGACGAAGAAAAGGATATGGATTGACCGGTGCGCCGGAAAGCTCCATCATACAGCGGCGCCGTATCCGGCCGGGAAGGAAGGACGAGGAATCCGCCGGGCCGCCTTCGAGCCCGGAGCGGCCGGATTGAACGGATGCGCAGATTGAGAGCGCAGGAATGAACCCGCAATGCGGAGAATCGCGTCCCTGGGGGGGATTCGAAGTGCTTTCCGACGGACCTGACCACAAGGTCAAGCGCATCACCGTGAAGCCCGGCCTCAGGCTCAGCCTTCAGCGCCACCGGAAAAGGGCGGAGCACTGGTACGTCGTTTCAGGCGAGGGAGTCGTCACGATTGACGAAGGGGAAATCCGCCTCGGTCCCGGCGGCTCCGTGGACATAGAACGAGGCGCGTGGCACAGGATGGCGAACTGCGGCGTGATCGACCTCGTTTGGGTGGAGGTGCAGACGGGTTCGTATTTCGGCGAGGACGACATCGAGCGCCGCGAGGACGACTTCGGAAGATGCTGAGAGTCCGCCGGCTAAACGGGCGGATTCTTCACTCGTCCTCGCCCTCTTCCAGGGCGAATTCGACGACGTCATCCCCGCCTTCGCCAATCCGGACATCCCTCTTGATTGCAGTCCTGTACCCGTCGGCTTCGACCTTGACCGTGTAAATCCCGGCCGCGATGTCGTCCACTTCGGCGATGCCGGCCGCGTCCTCGAAGCGAATCCAGTGGTTTGCGCAGCCGCCGTCTAGATAGACAGCGCCCTTTTCGTAGAAGAATGCGAAGAATCCCGGAATTGCCTTGCCGGCGGCATCGGTCACCCTGACCTTGACTTTGACCGCCTTGCGCATCTCGATGCGCAGGCTGGATGAATCCGGGTCTGCGGGATTCACGCGAATCTTCATCGAGGCGCAACCCTTTCGCACGACGTACAGGGAACAGACTCCCGGACTGAAGCCCGCGAATGCGAAAGCCCCGTCCATTCCCGAGCTCCCGTGCATATCGGCAAGGCCTTGCCGGCAAAGCGTGAGGTTCGCTCCGACTACGGGCGCGCCGGAAACCGAGTCCACGACGAATCCCGATACGATTGTATCCTCGAGCGTCAGATTCCACTCGAATTCGCGGATTACGGGGAAGGAGACCGTCCCGGCGCCGTAGTTCCTCAACGAATTGTTCTCATACCTCCAAATCCTCCACTTGTACGTGCCCGGCTCGAGCAGACCGAGATCAAATCGGCCCTGGAGGTCGGTAATGGGCTCTTTGAACGCGTACTCCCCCTTCTCCTGGCAGGAGACCGACATGTGCGCCTCGGAAAACGCCGTGCCGCCGGGCGCGCGGACGGCGCCGCGGACCCGGACCCATGCGGATCCACCGAGTTCCACGCGCGTGGTCCCGCCTTCGGTCACCTTCACCTGCTTTTTCGGAAGCCATGCGCAATCCGTGGAGACATAGTAGTATCCCGGGGGCAGTTCCTTCTCGATGAAGCGGCCGGCTGCATCGACCGCCGGCCTCCTCCTGATTTCGGTCCCGTCGTCGAGCCGCCCGTTGATTTCCACCGAGACGCCGTCCACGGGACGGGACTCGGCATCCAGGACGGAGCCCTCCAGCGCGCCGGTCGCGGAGGCGGGTTCGGACGTCTCCCGGCCGGTTGGGGCGGGTTGCGCGCCGCCGGCGGAAGGCTCGAATCCGCTTCCGGCTGCCGGATTCCCCTGCGCGTCGCGCGGCTGTCCTCCCGGATTCCGAGGCGGGTTTTCCGGCTGCGGCGATTTTTCGGAATGCCGCCCGGCTTCCGGCAGGGCGGGGCCGCCGGTCCGGGAATCGGCGCCGGAATATCCGTGGACCTGGAGGTTTTCCGGCGCCGGTCTTTTTAAAACGAGCCAGGCCGAAATGAAGCCTGCAGCGAAGAAAGCGGTCCAGGAGAGGAGGATGAAGGCGCGGGATTTCATTTGTGGTCCTCGAATCCCTGATTCCCCTGGTCCGCCTTCGGCGGAAACTGATATGCCCGATTCCGGCTTTCGCCGGAATGGACGGGTTCTTGTTCCTACTTCCCCTTGCGGTAGTGGTTGCCGTTGCCGCCGTTCTTCTTGAAGGAGGATTCGACCTTCTTCATGGCTTCAATGGCGATCCCCTTGATCTTGGCTTTCAGGTTCTTCTCGGGGCTTTCGAACGAATAGGCGAGGTAGACGGCAGCGCGTCCGGACTTGAGGTGCACAATCGTCATCCTGACCGAGCACGCGAGCTTGGAGGGATCGGATCCGGACACCTCGACCGTCATCGCGGCGACGCAGTCCGGGATTCCCTTCAGCACGCCCTGGTCCTCCGCCTTGCGGGCGAGCTTGTTGACGTAGCCCGGCACGTCGAAGCGGTTGCCCTTGTAGGCTGCGAGGTCGAAGCTTCCGGCCCCGAGCACCGAATCGGCGGCGTATTCGCACAACTTGGAGGAGAATTCCTCGAGTCCCCATCTGGACAGGAGCACCCTGTTCTTTCCGAACGAGAAGCCCTTGGATCCGAACTTGCCCTTCAGCCCCGACTCGGCTTCCTCCTCGAGCTCGGTCATGCGGGCCGCCCCCTGCTTCACGGACACGGGCGCCACCAGGATCTTCGCGCTGGACAGCTTGATGGCTTCGGATTCGGGGTCGGCGATGGCTTCGGGCGGGACAATCCCGCCGAAGACGCCGGCGACGTCCTTGAATCTTCCGTCCTTGAGAACCGATTCGAGGCCCTTGTCGTTCCGGACCGACATGTAGATTTCGGCCGATCCGAAGGCCTTCTCGATGTCGAAGGCCTTCTCGAGGCAGGCGGCCGCTTCGGCCGCGTTGCCGGAGGCGGCTTCGAGCCTTGCGAGGCCCGCGAGGGCCCTGGCCTTGGTCCTGAGCCCGGTCTTAGAGGAGATTTCGACGGCTTTCATGAAGTCGTCGCGGGCGTCCTTCGCGCTCCCCATGGCGAGGAGGGCCCTTGCCCTTCCCTCGTGGGCGGCGAACAGATCGGAGTGGCCTGCGGCGGCTTTTTTCGCGGCTTCGATGGCCTTGGAATACAGCTCGGCGGCTTTTTCGACCTTCGGCGGGCTGAACTTGTCGAGGTAGAAGGCCGCGGCGGAGAGGCACACCCGCATCGATTCCGGGGCCGAGTCCACGGCCGTCTTGATGGTCTTTTCCGCCTCGTAGGCGTTTCCCGCTCCGAGGAGTTCCAGTGCTTTGTCGATGGTCGCGAGGCCGACCTTCGAGCCGAAGATTTCCTTGAGCCCGGAGACGATGGCCTGGTCCTTCGTGACCGCCATAATCACGGCATCGCCCGCGGGGAAGAACGACCATTCCCAGTTCTTGGCGTTGATTTCGAGGGTTCCAAGCAGCCATCTCTTCGCGTTGTCGTTTTCGCATGTGAAAATATACACGAGGCAGGACTTTCCAGGGGTGCTGAGCTTCTTGCCCTTGAACGAGAAGTCGCCGTGCTTCTCCTTGAACGAGGTCAGGTTGGCGTTGATGTGATCGTGGAGGTCGTCCCCAGTGCCGACGTCCTCGAGCGTCCAGCCGGCAGGGAGTTCGGACGGCTCGACCGTAAGCTCGGCCAGCATCGCGTCGGCGCTTTTAACGGCGGCATGAAGGCCGCCTGCCAGGGCAAGCAGCGCAAGAGCCGCCGCCAGAATCTGCATGAAAAAGCCTGTTCCCCTGTCTGTGGTGTTCATTTGAGCCCTCTTCAAGTTTCCCTCCCGATCCTAAACATGCCATAATTGACGTAAAATCCCCGGAAAAGTTTCCGGATTTCCGGTTTTTTTTATGCTCGGGGCTGTCCACCGGCGGGAACGGCAATGCTGTACATGATGTACCAGTCGGCCCTCAAGGAATTGAGGCTGCTCCTTCGCGACAAGGTGAGCCTGGCTTTCCTGTTCGTGCTTCCCGGCGTATTCATATTCGTAATGACCATGGCCCTCCAGGGAGCCTTCAGCGAAGGGTCGGATGAGAAGGTGGGGGTTCTCTTCGCTTCGGCGGATTCGGGCCCCCTTACGGACAGAATCTCGAAAGGGCTCGAGACGCTCGGATGGATTCGCCTCGAACGGCGGGATCATCTGGGCCGCGACGGGATTCACGGGGCCGTGCTGAACGGGGAGTATGCGGTGGCCGTATATGTCCCTGCCGGGGCTTCGGAGCGTCTCGGCCGGGGAGTGGAAGGGGGTCCCAGGCCGAAGGTCGAGATAGTGCGGGATCCGACGGTCCCGCCGCAGGTCATCGAGGCGGTGAAGGGGACGGTGGCGAGTTCGGCGCAGACCGCCGCTGCGACGATTGCCGCTCCGGCCATGGCGAGGATGTTCGCCCCTTCCGCGCCGGAGAGCGCATTGCGCAAGTCGGCGGAAATCATCGAGAAGCGCATTCTTTCCTCGGCGGGGCTCGTCGAGGTCGAGGAGGCTTCGCCGGAGGGGATGGCGACCAGGAAGAAGCCCAACTCGGCGGAGCAGAACGTCCCGGCGTACACGGTGCTGGGGATTTACTTCATCGCAATCGTCCTTGCGGGCGGCATAGCGCAGGAACGGAAGCTCGGGACTTACAGGCGCATACTGGTCTCGGCGGCGCCCGGGCATGTGGTCGTAACCGCGAAGATCATCCCCTTCTTCTTCGTGAATCTCCTGCAGGCGGCGATTATGTTCAGCATGGGGACTTTCCTCATTCCGCTGGCGGGAGGGCCTTCGTTCTCGCCCGGCGGGTCGCCGGCCGGACTCGCGGCAGTGACCGCCTGCGCGTCCCTCTCGGCGCTCGGCTTCGGGGTGCTGGTCTCGTCCATGGGCCTCAATTACGACGGCACTGCGATATTCACGGCCGTCACTCTCGTCATCATGGCGGCGCTGGCCGGCGTCATGGTGCCGTCCTTCATCATGCCGGGGGCGATGATTGCGGCCGGCAGGATTACTCCGCAGAACTGGGCGCTGGAGGCCTATCTCGACCTGATAGTGAGGGGAAAGGGCATGGCTGACGTGCTTCCGCATTGCGCCGCGCTGCTCGGTTTCGCCGTGTTCTTCTATGCTGCAGGGGTGCTGTTCCTGAAAAGAGGCAGGATCTGAGCCCGGCGCGGCTCCCGTTACCTGCTGGAATGAGCTCTAAGGCAAGCGCATAAGAAGCCGGGAGTCTTCGGGCGGCAAACCCCTGTTCCTGGCACGCGTGCATTCATTCCGCGTGCTTGTTCCGGTATTTTACGCAAAGCATAGAGCCTGGCGCTTCTCGTGGAATATTCACCCCCTCACCCCTCCCTCTCCCCCGAAGACCCGGGGGAGAGGGTGTATCTGCTCTCGTGGAATACTCACCCCCTCACCCCTCCCTCTCCCCCGGAGACCCGGGGGAGAGGGTGTATCTGCGTGTTTCATATCCACGAATCAATCCCTCTCCCGTGGGGAGAGGGCAAGGGTGAGGGGTGGACATGCCGGCATCAGGATTGCGGCAGGGCCTTTGCTCCGCCCCGGGAAGCCGCAAGGTCGGGTTTCAGGCTTTTTCCGGGTCGGGGACAGATTCCCCGGCCTTGACCGCCGGCGGCCCCACGAGCCATCCCGGCAGGATCATAATCAGGGCCGGCAGAAGGAGCAGGTCTCCGAAAATCGCAAGGGCCATGGTAAGGCCAGTGAGGATGCCGAAGGTGTACACGGGCCGGAACGAGCTGAGCCCGATTACGATGAAACCGAGGAAGAGAATCAGCGACGTTGAAATCATGGCCTTTCCGACGGTCAGGTAGCACTTCCTCAGGTTTTCTATTTTTCCCGTCCCGCATGCGGACTCCCTCCGGAAGCACGTCAGGAAATGTATCGTATCGTCGTCGGAGATGCCGAGGGCGACGCCTGCGATAATCATGGTCCCGGCGTCCAGCGGAATGCCGCACCAGCCCATGAGCCCCAGGGTGAAGAGGACCGGAAGCACGTTCGGGACCATGGCGAGGACGCCGAGAAAGACGGACCTGAGCAGTATGATGAGCGATATGCAGATCGCCGCCGATGCGGCGAGCGCGGTCTTCTCCTGGGACCTGACGATTGCCTGGTTGAGCCTCGAGAAGACCTGGGCTGCGCCGGTGACCGACAGGTCCGGGCCTCCGGGAAACTCGGCTGCGTACATGCGCTCAATCCCCTCGATGAACGCGATATTGGACTTGTCGCTCGCGCCCTTCAGATCGACCGAGATCCTGGCAAGGGACAGGTCTTCGCTCAGGTATTCGCCGAGCGACCTGGACCCTGACCGGGCGTCCAGGCGCAGGAGGTCGGCCATCACGCTGAAGTCCGCCGCGGCGTGGCCCGTCATGGTCGAGGCGTGTTCGAGCAAATCCACGGCCGAGGTCGTAGTCCTGACGATGTCGAATCTTCCGACGGCCTTCTCCAATCTCGAGATCAGCTCGAGGGACTCGGGGCGCGCAAAGGAACCGGGCGCTCCGCGGAGCAGGATTTGGGCCGATGCCAGGCCAGCGCCCTTCCGCTCGATGAATTCCCAGTCCGCCCTGACCTTGTTGCCCTTCTTGAAGAAGTTAAGGACGAACGTCTCGGGTTCGAGCATGGTCATGCCTGCAATGGACGCCGCGCAGAGCACGGCGGAGACCGCAATCACCGAGAACCTGTGCCGGAGAGTGAATCCGAAGAGCGATGCGAGGGCCCTTTCGAGGGGCGCCGCCGCGGCGGCCGGGGCCGGGCGGGGGAAGGGGCGCAGCGACTTTTCCGGGAGGAAGGAAATCAGGGCCGGGAAGAAGGTGAAGGCGAGGAAGAAGGCGACCATTATGCCGATTGCGCCGAAGATGCCGGCTTCCCGCACGGGACCGACTTCCGCCGCGACGAGCGCCAGGAAACCGAACGACGTGGTGAGGCTCATGCACAGGCAGGGGGCGAACAGCGACTTCAGTGCTTCCGCGATGGCCTGCCGCTTCGTGGCGCCGGCGCGGAGCCCGTCCGAGCAGTGGTGCAGGATGTGTATGGCATCGGCGATTCCGATTGACACCAGGAGCGGCGGGACGAGGGACGTCATGAGGTTGAACGTCCGGCCCGAGGCCGAGAAGGTCCCGATTGTGAAGCACAGTCCGAGCAGCATGAGGACGCCGCAAGCCGCGCTGACGCCCGCTGATCTGAAGATGAGGAAGACCACCAGCAGCACCATGCCGAGCGAGACGGGGATGAATATCCGGTTCTCCTTTCCGCTCAGCCTGTCGAATTCGGCGTCGAGCAGCGGTATGCCCGCCATCTTGACATCGCCGCCGATGGAAAGCGCGGCTTCCAGATCGGCAATCAGCTTCTTCTTGCCGGCTATGTCCATTCGTTCGACCTTGACAACCAGGAACGCGGCCTTTTCGTCGTGCGAGAACAGCCGGCCGGCGGCAAGTCCGCTCCGGCGGGCGGTTTCCCGGATTGCGTCGCATTCGCCGCGGGTCGAGGGGAGCCTGTCGAGCAGCCTCGAAGGGACCGTCATCGGGCCGACCCTCCGGAACACCGGAAGGCTGGCGAGGCTCGCGACCTTCTCCACGTGCTCCACCGCGGCGGCGGCCCTGGACAGCTCGTCAATCCGGGCCAGAGCCTCCGGCGAGAAGACGTCGTCGAAGACGACCGCCGCGACCACCACGTGGTCCGAACCGAACTCCCCGAGGAAATCCTTATACTTCCGAAAGTTGGGGTCCCTGTCTGTGAACCAGATGTCCGAGGAGTTGTTTATGTCGAGATTCAGCACGAAAAAGGCGAATGGGACCGCCGCGGCGGCGAAAACGGCGATGATGAGCATGCCGTGGCCCGCTATGAACTCCGCCGAGCGGCCGAGCGCGGTTTCATGCCAGGAATCCATGCTGCACAATCCTCAATAGAGAAAGGAATCTATCCGAAGCAGGATTGGCGGGCCAGCGAAAGTTGAATCGCCCGGAGGAGGCGTATAGAATTCGCTGTTTTGGCGGGACGATTCGGTCACTTGGACGGAGGATTCTTGCAGGAGCTCGAAGGATTTCGGTAAGGCGCGCGGGAAGCGCGTGATATGACCCGGACGAGCCCCGTTTTGCGTCTCCGTCCGGTTCCGGCTCGTGCGGGTTATGGGCGATGGAGCATAATGATGGGCGTCCAGCAGGACAGGTACGCGAGGCAGTCGATTCTGAAGGCGTTCGGACCCAAGGGCCAGGAAAGGCTCGGCGGGAGCACCGCGGTCGTCATCGGATGCGGGGGGCTGGGCTGCAATTCCTCCAGCCTCCTGGCGAGGGCGGGCGTGGGCCACATGAGGCTCGTGGACGCGGATTCGGTGGAGGAGGTCAATCTCCACAGGCAGGTGCTGTTCACCGAAGACGACGCGAGGGCCGGGACGCCGAAGGCGCTGGCCGCTGCAAGGAAGCTCACGGATGCGAACTCCTTCATAAAGGTCGAGGGGATTTGCGCGAGGGTCACCCGCGAGAACATAAGGAGCCTGATTACCGGGACGACGATGGTCATCGACGGGACCGACAATGCGGAGTCGCGATACGTAATCAACGACGCCTGCGCGGAGGAGCGCATTCCCTGGGTGTACGGCGGGTCAATCGAGACCAGGGCGGTCTGCATGGCCGTCAAATCCCGCGGCGGCCCCTGCCTGCGATGCGCGTTCCCCAATCCCCCCGCGCCGGGAGCCATGAAGACGTGCAGGGAAATCGGCGTCCTCAACGCGGCGGTCTCGGCCGCCGCATCGATGCAGGCTGCGCAGGCCGTCAGGTACATGGCGACGGGCGAGGCCGAATGGGGGAGGATGATGAGCCTCGATGTCTGGACCGGGGAGTACCGCGATGCGCAGGTCGAGGTCTCGCCGGTCTGCCCGGTGTGCGGTGGAATCGGTGAAACACCTTAACCCGGATAATTCACGAAGGAACGTGAATTATCCGGGGGCCGGGCGCG
>DYIT01000139.1 GCA_020723505.1 Candidatus Kuenenia stuttgartensis | reverse complement strand
GATCGTGGTCGGAGTGGTCTGCACAGGTCACGGTAAACGACGTTCCTCCGGGCCCTCCCTTCATGTTCAGCGTCAGCGGCTCATCGTCCGGCGGCACTGTGACCCTGTCGATCAGCGCGGGAAACGGGGCGGTTTCGTACGAGTTCGAGGAGGACTACCGCGCCGATTTCGCGAATCCCGTGCAGGTCTACCCCTCGATTAGCCCGGGACCCCAGCCCATCGGATGGGGGTCGTACGTGCTTTCCGGCAAGACGGACGGCATGTACTTCTACCGCGTCCGTTCGGTCAACTCCTTCGGCGCAAGCGACTGGCGGCCGGCGTACGGCCCAGCGGTGATAACCGGATGCCCGGCCCCGAATCCTCCGGCGGTCCCCGGGTCTCTGACCGTCTCTCAGGGTCAGATGTACAATTGGATACGCATATCCTGGACCGGAGTCGCAGACGCGAGCTCCTACGTGCTCCAGGAAGACACGACAGACGCGTTCACGAACCCCCTCGACGTGACGCCTCTATGGGCGCAGACCGAAAACACCCTTTATAACAGGGTTCCGGGCACCTACTACTACAGGGTGAAGGCGGTCAACAGCCTCGGGTCCAGCGCATGGCGGAACGGTTCCAATCCATGCGTGGTGGTCGCGATGACCTCGGCCGCCGTCGTGGCGACGAATTCCGGAATGCCGGCTTTCAGGGACGTGAGGCCGGACGCGCTCGACGTTGTGGCTCTCGTGCTGGACGTCAAGGCGGATCCCGTCAGGAGCGTGGAAATCCGCAGCCTGACCTTGTCGGCGTCCGGAAGCGCGGACGACTGCTCTGGGATAGCGATGCTCAGGCTCTACCGCGACGCTGACGGCGACGGGGTGTGGAACGAGGACGCGGACGCGCTTCTCAAGAGTTCCGGCGGGTTCGCCGCTGACAACGGCACCTCCCTGTTCTCGGGATTGGACCGGTTCCTGCCTGCAGGAGCATCGGAAGTATGGTTCGTCGTCGCCGATTTCACGGGCAGCGGCCAGGAACACGAGGATTTCTCAATCAGCGTGGCCTATACCTATCCGGCAAGCGTCACGGCGGTGGATTTCGAGACGGGCCTTCCAATTCCGGTCAACGGCCCGCCTGCGACCGGGACGAAGATGACCGTATACGGATCAGACACGCCCGGTTCGCTGACCGTTTCCGCCTCTCCTTTCGCTCCGCAGGACGAAGAGGCGGACGCAGGCGGATGCATGGTCATGGCCGCGTTCGCGCTCGCAGCCGGCGACCGGGAAGCTGTCTCCCTGACGGGCATATCGTTCAAGGCTTCCGGATCGGGCGACGATTCCGCGCATGTGGCGTCCTTGCGACTTGCCGAGGACAAGAACTGCGACGGGCTTTTCACGCCCGGCATAGACAGGGTGATAGGCTCCCCGCAGACTTTCAACGCTGACGACGGAACCGCGTCATTCGGCGCCTCGGGCGAAACCATCTCTCCGAACCAGTCCATGAGCCTTCTCCTGGTATGCGACTTCGCCTCTTCCGCTCCTGCGGGATCAACCTTCAAGGCTGAAATGGCCGCGGGATCGGTGCAGGCCTCGGGGATGACGACAGCCATGCAGATACCGGTCGACGGCCTCCCGTATGCGGGCAGGACCGTGACAATCGCGGACCAGGGCGGCGGTTCCGACGGCAGGTGCGGAGTTCCCGCTGTCGCAGGCGGCGTGGATTCGTTCGGCGCGGCGCTGCCGTTCGCCCTGCTCGCTGCGGCAATGGCAATCGCCGCTGCCTTCAGGAGGAGGTAGTCTATCCGGCGGAGATTTGTTTGGAGCTCATCAGAGCCGCGGGCAGACGACTGCCCTTCAGCCCACTACCTGGCACTCAGAGGAAGCAGGATGAGTTCGCGGTCGTTCATGGCTGCATTCCAGCCCGAGGTCGGATTTGTACTCAGTATTCAGTCATCAGTGATCGGTGACATGCGGATGGCACACGTCAGAGCCGCGCGGTAAATCCCTGGATTCCGGCTTTCGCCGGAATGACGATGATTGAACCTTCACATCAATCCGGACGAGCCCGCCCGCCTGACCCCACACTTGAGACGGTCGGGCGGGCAGGAATTAAACAGGTCCGGATACCCGGCATTTTCTGCTACCCATACGGCCGTCAGCGACTGCACGATTGAGGTTCGTGATTCATCCGACAAAGCGTCATTCCGGCGAAAGCCGGAATCCAGCCGGGCATTACGCCGCCCCATTAATCACTTGGCGAAGATATTATTGTAGAAATCGAAAAGAATTAGAGGAATGCACGCGCGGAGCAAGTGATATACCCCGGACGAGCCTATACTTGCATCAATGCTTGGTTCCGGCTTGTCCGGGTTATGATTGCCACAGCGCTTTTCATCCTGCTGCAGCCGTGATAAAATATCCTATCGCATGAATCGAAGAGCCGAGGAGCCAGTGGAGGGGCAATAAATGAAGCTATCCATCCCAATCCGCCTTCTGTACGTACTCGGTCTTGCCCTGGCGTACGCGGGCTTTTCCGGCTGCGACGAGGACGAGTCGCCCTACGTGGACCTCACACCAGTGCCGATGTCGATATCCCCATCGTCGGGGCAGTCATGCGGAGGCACGCACGTCACGATTCAAGGCGAGAAGTTCCAGCGCGACGTGAAGGTGCTGATTGGCGGCGCATGCGCCGGCTCGGTCGTCGTCCATTCCGACCAAACCATCACGTGCGTAACTCCCCCGGGATCCGAGGGGCAGGTCAACGTGGAAGTCGTCAACTCGAGCTTCCAGAAGGGTGTGCTGAGGTGCGGGTTCACGTTCATGGATCCGCCAATCATGACTTCCATCGCGCCCGATTTCGCGCCGTCGAACGGAGGCGGCAACCTGATGCTGAGGGGCAAGCACTTCCGCCAGGGAGCGCAGGTGACCGCCGGAGGCATGCCATGCACGTTCATCGACTATACGCAGGTTCCGACCATAGTCCACTGCATCACGCCTGCCCTGTTCCCCGGATCGTCCGTTGACGTCAAAATCACGAACCCCGACGGCCAGAGCCACACGCTGCTCAAGGCGCTCAGGATAGTCGCAATGTCCGGCGTCACAGGCGTCTCGCCGCCCTCGGGATCGATGGCAGGCGGAACCGCAATCACGGTATTCGGAACCGACATCCAGAACAACGCTACCATCGAGCTAGGCGGCAATCCCTGCACGAACTTCGATTATTCGGGAACGCCAAACCGCGTCGTATGCACGACGCCTCCAGGGGCCCTGCCCGGCCCGGTGGAACTCAGGGTGACCAACCACGTCCCCGGCGACATATCCACGACGCTTGCTAACGCGTTCATGTACATGTCCCCCATGCCTCCTGACGCAGGCGCAATCAGCCCTGCATGGGGCGCCCTCGCGGGAGGGAACCAGGTGGTGCTCTCCGGGACGGGCTTCTTCCCCGGCGCAGCCTACGTCGTCCGGTTCGGCCAGGCAGAGGCATCGGCCGTTACGGTGAATTCATCCACTCAGATTACATGCACGACGCCCGCGTCAGCGGTCCCGTGCGCCGTGCAGGTGGTGGTGACCGGCCCGGACGGCCAATCCGATCCGACCCCGGTCTCCTATACATACTCGGCTGCCGCGTACCCCGACGCGACCGGTATCTCCCCGTCCTCGGGCCCGCTCGCCGGCGGAAACACAGTGACGCTGACCGGGACCGGGTTCTTCCCCGGCACCTCGGTCCAGGTACATTTCTCGGGCGCTGCGGCGACCGGAGTGAACGTGGTTTCCACTACGCAGATAACGTGCGTCGTCCCCGCGACGGCATTGCCATGCGTTGCGTCGGTCACGATAACGAACCCCGACGGCCAGTCGGACCCCACGCCGGTGCAATACACGTACCTCGGGGCGAGCCCTCCTGACGCCACGCAGATAAGCCCTGGCATGGGCTCCGCGGCTGGCGGAACATTCGTGGTTCTGACCGGCACTGGTTTCTACCCCGGATCAGTCCCCGCCGTGACCTTCAACGGCCTGACAGCGACCAGCGTGAACGTGCCGCTTTCCACCGCCCTCATCTGCCAGACCCCTGCTTCGCCTGCGATAGGCCCGGTGGCCGTCGTCGTGACCAACCCGGACGGCCAGGCTGACTCTACGCCGGTCCAGTATGTCTTCCAGGCGGCAAATCCTCCAGGCATCGCATCGATATTGCCCGGCATGGGCGCTCCAACCGGCGGCACTCCTGTGACGATTTCAGGCAGCGGGTTCATCGCAGGCGCTTCGGTGGCGTTCAACGGCGCCGCAGCAACCGGGATTTCGGTCGCGAGCTCCACATCCATCACCTGCACTACTCCCGCGAATCCCGCCGGATCAGCGGTCGTCACCGTGACGAACGTGGACCTGCAATCATGCATGCTCTACAACGGGTTCCTTTACACGAACCAACTGGCGATAGGAGGCGTAGTCCCGAACTCTGGCCCCGCGGCGGGCGGGACGAACGTGTCAATCAGCGGAGCCATGTTCCAGAACGGGGCTACGGTGCTGTTCGGAACCGCTCCGGCGACGAATGTCGTGTTCGTGAGTTCTTCCAATCTGACATGCACGACTCCTGCCCATGCTGGGGGCATAGTGAACGTCCAGGTGACGAACCCGGACCTCACTTCCTGTTCGCTCGTGAACGGGTTCACCTTCATCGATCCGCCGGTAATCCAGAGCATCGTTCCCTCGACGGGAGCTACCTCCGGAGGGACCAGGGTGACGGTCAGTGGCACGTGTTTCTCGAACGGAACCCTGGTCTCGATTGGAGGTCTCGCATGCTCGAATTACGACTATTCCCAGGTACCGGTGAAAATCGTATGCAATACTCCAACGGGTTCCGCGGGAACGGTGAACGTCGTGGTCACGAATCCCGATTCCCAGACCTCCACTCTCGTCAACGGATTCCGCTACCTCGTCTGGCACGATTTGAACTGGAGCTATAGACGGCCGATAACCGTGACAGGCACCACTGGCGGCCAGTTGAAGGACCACCAGGTGAAGGTCGTTGTTCCGTACGATTCGGACATGCAGACGGATTTCAGGGACATACGGTTCACGCATTTCGACGGATCGTCGGAATCGTACGCGGACTTCTGGCTCGAGACGTATACGTCAGGCACGCAGGCCACGTTCTGGGTCGAGGTTCCGGCGATTCCATCTTCCGGAATCACGACGACCCTGTACGTCTATTACGGGAACTTAAGCGCAAGCAGCGCATCCGTTTACGATTCCACGTTCACAAAGACCTTCGGCGAAACCGGCATCGTTGGATTGTGGCACCTCGACGACGGGTCCGGATCGGCTGCGGCCGATTCCTCGGTTTTCGGCAACAACGGCGTCCTGAACAACTTCCTCTCCCCCCAGGGCTGGGCCGGGGCGGACGGCGGCCAGTGGGGCTCGCGATCGGGCGTCCAGTTCTCGACCGGCGATTCGCTGCTGTTCGACGGCACCGACGATTACTTGAGTTGCGGGACCGATTCCTCGCTGTCCCTGACCAGCGCGCTCACCATCGAGGCTTGGGTCAAAGGGAATAAGAAGACGGTGAACGGCAAGGAGCAGGTCATAGTCTCCAAATGGCAGGTCCAGGGATCCGGATTCACGAACACAGCCAACTGGGCAGCATACGACCCGGGAGCGAACGGAGTGGGTACCAGTCCTGACGGTTATCGTGGCGCCGTATTCGACGGCCGCTACATATATTTCTCCCCGGAAAACAGGAACACTGGTCACCATGGGGAAGCCATGAGATTCGATACTCATGCGCCGTTCGCCTCTGCTTCCTCCTGGGCTACGTTCGATGCGGGCGCCAATGGAGTGGGTAGCGATCCCGACGGATACTCGGGCGCAGTATTCGATGGCCGCTACGTCTATTTCGTCCCATACTATAATGGGTCAAACCGTCACGGCGAGGTCCTGAGGCATGACACGCAGGGGGCGTTCACGACGGTTTCCTCCTGGACTACGTACAACCCGCATGCGAACGGCGTAGGATCGGAAGGAGTCGGATTCTACGGCGGGGTGTTCGATGGCCGGTACGTCTACATGGTCCCTTATCACAACGGATACAGCACGCATGGCGAAGTGATGAGATACGACACCCAGGCGCCGTTCAAGTCGACCTCATCCTGGGTTGCGTACGATGCAGGATCAAATGGCGTAGGCACAGATCCGGACGGATACATCGGAGCCGTATTCGACGGCCGGTACATCTACTTCTCGCCTCACCATTGCGCTCCCAACTACAGCGGCGAAGTCCTGAGATACGATACCCTGGCGTCGTTTACTTCGACAAGTTCCTGGTCAGCATATGATCCGGGTGCAAACGGTGTAGGAACCAGTCCTGACGGTTTCTGCGGAGCAGTTTACGACGGTCGATACGTCTACTTCGTGCCAAACTACAGAGGAACGGCTCCCCACGGAGAAGTGATGAGATACGACACGCAGGGAACGTTCGCATCAACGTCATCATGGATAACATATGACCCGGGATCAAACGGTGTTGGCACCGATCCCGACGGCTTCGATGGCGCCATATTCGATGGTCGATTTGTTTATTTCGTCCCAAACTACGATGGTACTGCGAATTATGGCGAACTGCTGAGGTTCGATACGCAAGGATCGTTCACGTCAACCTCATCATGGTCCACTTTCGACCCGGGTTCGAATGGAATAGGCGTCGATCCCGATGGATTGTACGGCGCCGTCATGGACGGCAGATACATATACTTCCCCTCATATCACAATGGGACATCATACAGTGGAGAAGTCCTCCGATATGATACTTGCGGCAACTCGGGTTCCTACGGTCTGACCTATTCTTGCCTCGGGCAGGAAGGCGGGTTCTCCGGCGCGGCTTTCGGAATTTCGGGCATCATAAACACCGGGCAGGGAGCATTCTCGGTGCATTCGAACACGGACCTCGCCGCGGGATCGTGGCACCACGTGGCGGTCACCTATGACGGGGCTACGCTGTCGCTTTACGTAGACGCCGCGCTTGCGAGGTCATGTTCCGCGACCGGCAGCATTTACGCATCCTCTGTCCCCGTACTGATTGGATCGCTCAGCCAGAGCGCGAATTTCTTCGACGGCAGCATCGACGAAGTCCGCATCTACAGCCGAGCGCTTTCCCTCCAGGAAATCACGTGCCATTTCGAGAGAAGGAAATTCGCGTCTTCGGAACCTTCGGTTTCATCGCCCGGTGCGGAGGAATCGAAATAGACATGGATGATGGAACCGCCACGGCAGCAGAGTGCCGTGGCTACAGCGATTCCAGTTGTTGTTCTTCCTGAGTTCCTGAGTTCCAGATTCGAGCGTTTCTTGCCCCATGTGGGGGCGTTGACGAAATGTTGGAATGATGAGAAGGATGAGAATGGCATGAGATGCCAAATGACATGGCGATTGGCTGCCGTTCTGATGGCATTTCTCCTCGCAGGATTTCCCCTCGCCGCGCGTGCCGAGGATGAGGATTTCGATGACGATCCGGAGGAACCGTTCAATCCATTGCATGGAGACGTTCGATTGCCTGATAAGGGCGCGTATTTCCATTCCGACGTCCAGACATCAATCGAAAACGGACGCAGATTTCTCGCGTCCAGCCAGAAGGAGGATGGTTCCTGGAAATGCCGTTGGGACAGGCAGCCTTCCTTCGGGCAATATGAGAATTCCTGGGGAGAAACCGCCCTTGCGCTACTCGCGCTTCTGGAATCCTCGGAGGAAAGGGAAAGCGATAGCATCGAGAAGGGTTTTTCATTCCTCAGGAAGCAACCGCTCATGAAGACATACGCCGTCGGGATTCTGATGATGGCGATTGAGGCAAGGTGGGCGGAAAAGCCGGAAATTGACGCAATCCCTGATTTCTGGGAACGGATGCGTCGCGGCAAACCAAGGACCGTCCTCCCGCGAATTGAAGAATCCTGGATGGAGGAATGCGCGAGGTTCCTCCTGGAAAATCGTGTGAAATCGGGAAAAAGCCGCGCAGCGATTGAAGGCAGAAAGGAATCGCTGCCCGACGAATGGTCATATCCTGGAGATTTGGGTCCTTTTCCCGATCATTCCAACACGCATGTCGCCCTTCTTGGCCTGAACGCCGCGATGCGATGCGGTATTAAGGTTCCTGAAGAGGTCTGGGCATCGGCTCTGGAGCATTTCCTTGACACCCAGGAATCCGATGGCCCGGCAGAACGCGGCGTGAAGCTTGTGAAAGGTAGAATCAGAAGGGTTCCTTTCGAATATCTGAGGAGGGCAAAAGGCGAGTACCTCAAGGCGAGAGGCTGGTGCTACAGAACCAATCAACGTGCCGAGACATGCATGCTGGACAAAGGTCTTGCATCCACTGGTAGCATGACCGCTGCGGGAATCACTTCCCTTCAACTGGCAAAGTCCGCCTTGAGGGCAAAGCTGGAGCCGGCTTATGAAAAGCGGATAGGCGGCGCGGTAGGCGACGGGTTTGCCTGGCTTGGACGATACTGGGATGTCAAATATAATCCCAATCACTCTCAATACTTATGGCGATTCTACTACTACTGGGCTTTGGAACAGGCAGCGTCGCTTTCATCCAGAAGAGTCGTCGGGTTGCATGACTGGTATCGTGAAATCGCCGAACATCTCATGGACACCCAGAGGGACGACGGCAGCTGGGACGACGGCAACTGCCCCGGCTCGGTGACCAACACCGCCTTCGCGCTCCTCTTCCTCGCCAGATCGATGCGAGGCAAATAACCGGCCACACGTAGTGGAACAGGGCAATTCCCTCCCCGCCTTGCCCGCGCGGAGGCAGGTGATATCATGTCGCTCTGGCCAGCCCTTGATTATGGAGACAAGAGTGTCCCGGGAAACCGACCTTCTGTACGCGGTCCTTGCGCTGCAGATGAACTTAATCACGAAGGATCAGCTGCTCGAGTGCTGCGCCTCCTGGTCCTCGAGCCGGAGGAAGAGCCTCACGTCCGTGATTGAGGCAGGCGGGTATCTGCAGCAGTCGGCGAAGACCGCCCTCAAGGCCATGGTCAAGGCCCAGATGGAGCGTTTCGGGGACGCAGGGAAGAGCCTTGCCGCCCTGCCCGTTGACGACGACGTGCGCCGGATGCTGGAAGAAATCATGCCCGGCACAGCGGAAGAGTCCACCCTCCTCAGATGGAAGGGCAAGGACGGGACAGAGGTCGAGAATCTGAAGGACAAGTTCAGGGCCGCCTTCGCTTCAGGCGTCGAGACCCTCGCTGAAGCGCAAGCCGGGCCGGAACCGCAGGCGCGGGCCGAGACCGGCATGCTGAGAAAGACGGACGGCGGAAAATACTCGTTCAAGTCCGAACTCGGGCGCGGCGGGCTCGGCGTGGTCATGGAAGCCGTGGACACGGACCTCGGCCGCGATGTCGCCGTCAAGATGATGCTCCCCGGCCGGGCGTCGGCTTCATCGATTGAGCGGTTCCTGATCGAGGCCAGGGCGGCGGGAAGGCTTTCGCACCCCAACATCGTGCCTGTCCACGAAATCGGCGTGCTTGCCCAGCCGGGGCAAGGGGAGGGGGCCGAGGGGCGGAATGTGCCGTATTTCGCCATGACCAGGATTGTCGGCCGGGACCTCGGAAAAATACTGCATGCCGTGGAGAGGGGGGCGTGGGAGTCTGATTCTCCCAATCCTTCTTCGGCCGCGAAGGTAAATGCCACGGCTTCGAAGGAAACCGATATTTCTGATCCCCCGCAAGAGGATTCTGATCAGGTTAATCAGTCTCAGCCGAAGGCTGATCAGGTAAATCAGGATCGAAAAAGCCCGCGCAAGGAGTACACGAGGCACCGCCTGCTCGCCATTTTCCAGGACGTTTGCAATGCCATGGCTTACGCGCATGACCACGGGGTCATCCACAGGGACCTCAAGCCCGCCAACATCATGGTCGGCGACTACGGCGAGGTGTACGTGGTCGACTGGGGCCTTGCGAAGATGGTCGGGCAGAGCGGTGAGCGGTCAGCGGTGAGCGGTGAGACAGAGAGCGGGGAACAGGGACTTAAAAGCCGTGAGAAAGAGACAGATACGGGATTCGAGATTCGGGATTCGGGCAGCGATAGACCTCTAACCGCTCACCGCTCACCGCTTACCGCTTCTGACACTCCCTTACTCACCCTCGAGGGTACGGTGCTCGGCACGCCGGCGTACATGCCCCCTGAGCAGGCGGACGGGAGGATTTCCGATATCGACGCCAGATCGGACATCTACAGCCTGGGAGCAATCCTGTACGAAATCCTGACGTTCCGTCCGCCGTTCGAGGGGAAGACGGCCGACGAAGTTCTGAGCAAAGTGCTGATTGGGGTCCTGAAGTCGCCGTCTGTAATCGCAGCGGAGATTGGCAAAGCGAGACATCCTTGTCCCTCGTCCCCGACTGCCGGAACGCTCCGCCGTGAAGCATTTGCCGCGGGAGAACGGCAGGATTCCGGAGCAGATGAAGCAAATCATGCCCTGCAGAATCTGGAGAATCAGTCTCATGCGCGGCTGAATTCGTTTCAATCAGCCGCGCACGATCAGGCGAATCAGGCATTCCCGGAACCTGTTCCTCCCGAGCTCGAAGGCATCGTCCTCAAGGCCATGTCCAGGGACAAGTCCTCGCGCTACGCTTCCGCCCGTGATCTATGCGAGGACGTCAGGCTGTTCCTCGAAGGCGAGCTGAAGCGCCGCCACAACAGGGAACAGGCGGAGATGAAGACCGCGGAAGGAAGACGGATCGAGGAAAAGATGAGAGCGGTCCAGGCGGAAATGGCCGCGGTCGGGAATGAAGCCGAGGAGGCTGCCAGGGCAATCAAGACCTTCTGGCCGGTCGGAAAGAAGAAGCGCTGGTGGTCTCTCGAAGAGAAAGCCGATGCCCTCCGCGAGGAGGCCGTTAGGCAGTTCAACTCCGCATGCGGAGCCTTCAAGGCCGCTCTCGAGTTCGAACGGGACCACGCACCGGCCCGCGCAGCCCTGGCAAGCCTCTACATGGAGCGATTCCTCCGGGCGGACGAGCAAGGAAACAGGGAGGAGATGATTCGCTGGGAAGCACTGGTCCGCGAATACGACGACGGCAGCCTGGACTCGAGGCTCAAGGGCGACGGGATGCTCTCCATATCCGCGCGCTCCTTCCCATGCCGATGCATGCTGGACGGGCGCATGGTGGAGCCGGGGGAATTGAGCAGTGAAAGGGTGAAGGGGGAAGGGTGGGAGGGTGGGAGTCCTGATCCAGGAGAAGGGGAGGCTCGCCCGCTTGACCCTCCACCCTTGACCCTCGACCCTTTGAAGCGCGGCGAAATGAGCCACCACCCTATTAGCGGCCGCGCGCTCGACGGCCGCATTGGAGGCGAGGGCTTGCCTCGGCTCGAGCCGACGGAGCCGATCTTCCTCAAACTCCACGGCGAGGACTGCAGGACGGAACCGCTCGAAGGCGCGGACGTGTGGCTGTTCAGATTCGAGGAGCGGGACAGGCTGCTGGTGCCAGAATTTCCCGAGGGGGTCAGGGTGGAGGGTGAAGGGTCAAGGGTTCA
>DYIT01000138.1 GCA_020723505.1 Candidatus Kuenenia stuttgartensis | reverse complement strand
TATGCGTCAACTTAAGAAAGGCCGAAAGAGGGCATTCGACACTGAAATCGCTGAAGGGAGGCTGAATACGCTGAAATGGGTAAAAAGGCAGATGCCCGTATTCCTGCTTATCAAAATTCAGCGTTTCTCAGAAAGATTCAGCGTTCTCAGCGTTAAAAAGGTATTCCTTGAATTGCCGCGCATGGGCCCGGCCGGGGATCCTTTTGCCCTGCACTCATTATATGCGGTGCAGGAGGACGCGGATCTTCCAGATTCCGATGCCGGGCTGGACCGCCTCCTGCATGAACTGCCAGAGCCATCCGCACGGCGCATCGGCATTCATCCTGACCACGAGCCATGCGTGCGAGAGGCGCTTGTCGCCCGAAGGCCTGCTGATTGCCGCCGCCTGCTTCATGGCGCGCGACACCGCGGCTAAGGGGCCCTTGGATTTCGCGCCTGATTCGTCAGGCGCGGCGGGGCTGAGAATCTCGATGGCATCGTCGTCAATCGCAACGACCATCGCAGGGCAGCCGTCCGCGTGGTCGCGCATGAGACGCTCCTCGAAGCGGACAATGACGTTTTCAGGCAGCGCCCTGGCCGGCCTGAAGGAATCCTCGAGCGGGCTGGGCGCTCCCTGGAATGCCACGGACAGCACGCCCTTGACCTCCTTCGAGCGCCTGTATCCCTCCATGACCAGGCCTGCAGGGACGTTCATGCCCGGGGCAATCTCCGTGCCGAAATCGGTTTTCGATGACGATATTTCCTCAGACAGCCTTGCAATCAGGCGGGCCAGGCCCTCGACCCCGTTGCCCATGGCCTCATCGAAGTAGAAGGGATTCTTGGGTTCGGCTTTGGCTTCCTCCCCCGGCTTAATCTCGACAATCTCCTCCTTCACCAAGGGCTGTTGGAGGAACGTGTGCCCGTCCTGTTGTCTTGACACGAACTTCGTCTTCTTCATGCGCAGCCGGACTTCCGGGGATCCATCCAGGTTCTTGAACTCCAGCACCGCCAGCACTGCTTCTTTGAGGTCCGCGGCGTTTACCAGGCCTGCGTCCTTGGGAAGGAATATCTCGTGGCATTCCTCGTCGCTCCTGGCCATGGAGGGCACGGGAATCCCGGCCTGGGCGTCTTGTTCAGGTTTGATGTCCGAGGCTTCGTCTCCGCATCCCTGGACAAGGGCCGCGACGAACAGAAAAGCGGCGATTTTCTTGAGTACCGTCATGGGAAGTCCTCCACTTCGCAGGGATTCATGCGGAATTCTTGCGCACTGCTATATGAACGGCCTTGATGCTGATAATGTTACATGTGCATTCCGACTGGACGAGCAACCCTGGGTATCAGTCAAGACGCAATTCGCAAAGCCCGAAGCGCACGTCGCTTTAATCGAAACGCTCGCTGCGATCCGGGAGCGTTATATCGCGGATCTCGAGGTCCGAGACGAGGGCGGGTACTGGGAAACGCGGGACCTTGCCGGACTTCTCCGCAGGCTGATGGGAATCGAGCAGGCATTGGATCGGCTGACCGAGGCGATTGAGAGGGTGCAGCCCCACCCGCATGCGAAGGACGACACCGGCATCCTGGCGGCTACCATTGAGCGGATTGCGGACCCTGCGGTCTATGATTTGCGCCTGGCCAGCACTTCACGAAGTCGGGCGCAGAAATGCTGCCAGCCTTCCAGATGCCCCGCTGTCTTTTTCGCATCCCCCACGTAGCCGCTATGTGTAATCTTTATTCGGGTTCCATCCGACCCAATGGATTCCACTTCCACCGATACGACTAGAGGGGCGGATTCCTTGGGTTCAAAGTTCCACTTCCATGAGAAGACCAATCTGCAGGCAGGCTCAAGAGATTCGATCTTGCCCAGAAGAACCCAATTCATTTCCGGCCAGGAAAGGATGTAATTCCCTCCTGTCTTGGCCTCCACGTCGGCCTGGGGCGCCCACCAGGAAACCAGCAGTTCCGGTTTGACCCAGTAGTCGAGCATCTCGGCAGGCGTGATATTCGGAAAGTCGCCCATCACGACGAGCTTATCGCGAGCAGAGGGAACCTCTTTTACTGCCGGAGTCATGACCATATTTTAGCTGTCCCGCGAGGGCGACAAGGAAAGGCACGATAGCACGGACAATCTTTTCAGTGTCAGGGCGAATCCTTAAAGAGCGACAATCGTACTTCACGGCAGCCTCTCGCGCCACAGAGACTGGGCTTCTGCTGCGTTTTCAGCAGTGGTTTGTCGCCGAAGCGCAGTAGAATCTAATCGTTTGGGGTTTCAATCTGGACACGAAGTAGGTATTCGGACAAATGAAGTCTAATCGCAGGAAGATGGTCGTTTGCGGCGCGTGAAAATGAGCGCGCGGAGAAAGAGCACTCACCTGGTTATGTGCTTCCTGTATTCCTCGTCAAGCTCCTTCGTGCTCCAGCCTGCGGCCCTGAGAGCGGCGAATTCGCCGTCCGCGCCCCTCGACCATCCAGTGCTCGAGATGCACTCCAGGATCTTCTTGAACCTGTCCAGCTGCTCGACGGACAGGAATGCCACGAGGCAGTACATCTTGGCCCTCTGGACGTCGACGAGCTCGTTCACGTTCCCGAGCGCCAGGATGGCGTCCGTCGACGGCGCCACGCCGGCCCTCTCGGCCTCCTTCATGCTCCGCTTCCACCTGTAGTAGTTGAACCACTCGTAGGTCTCCTGCTTTCCCGTCGACGGCGCCATCGAGATGTACGACACGTCGGCGGTGCCCAGGACCTCCAGCGTGAGGACGTACTGCAGTCCGAGGAAGACCCATAGGGGGAACTTGGCGTATCCGCTCCTCGCGAGCATGAAGTATAGCGCTCCGGCGACCATCGCCTCCCTCAGCATGGGGTCGAATGAGTCGCGGCATTCCACGTAGTACCCGAGACCGGGGTCCCCGGTGCCCGATGTCCTCTCGGCGGTGAACTTCTTCTCCTCCGGCGTGAACGAGGACATCTCCATGACGTACTCCCGGTAGAGCTTTGCCGAGTCCAGGACGACCGTCTTTATGGGATTCTCGTAGATTCCGGGATCGGGGATTTTCATCAGGTTCAAGAACTCCCTGAACGCTGCTTCCTGGACCGCGAGGCAGGCGATGACCTGGTGATCGGCCAGTGGAGCCTCGACCTGGAAGTGGTCGGACCTGAGTTTCTGGAGCCTTATGCCCAGCTTCTCCTCGAAGGGGGACGGTCCTGCAGAGGGACGAGCCGCGAGGTCCTTCCTGATGACCGCGTACTTCTCGCCAATCACCCTCTCCCGCTCCGCCCTGAACCTCTTCGTGGCTTCGTCGAGCTCCTTGCGGGCGCTGTCGTCCTTGGCCTTCCTAGGGCTGACCCATTCCTTGGTTCTGGAACCCGGGTACGAGGGCTCGTCGATCCAGCCCAGCGATTTGAGGAATGCCTCGGCCTTGGACGTGAACTTCCCGATTTTCACTTCGGAGAGAGCGATGATCCCGCACCAGTGCTTCTTCTCGAGGAATCCGAAAAGGGCTGTGACTTCGTTCCCAAGGGCGTCGGCGCGCTCCTCGCCCTGGCCCGGCACCGCCTCGAGCGCGGCGATATGGCCGCACAGCGCGTCGTTGAGGCCTCTGGAGTGGAATTCGTCCAGCGCCTTGCGATCGTCGGTTCTCTTGTGCTTGTTCTTCCTGATTTCGGAGTCGCGGCAGAGCTCCTCCCACGAGAAATCGGAGAAGAACGACGGCAGTTCCGGGACGAAGGAGTAGAACTCCGCCATCTTCTTGATTTCCTTGTTCTCGCCGTCGAGCCAGGAGGCAAGGTCGAGGTACTGCTTCATGGCGAAGAAGCAGCGCGCACCCGCCAGCGTCTTGGCCTGGCCGGCCATCTGCTTCCCGGTCTTCTCCCTGGTCTTCCTGATTTCATCGAAGACGGTTTGGCCCGAGGCCTCGGGAAGAGCCCAGAAGGCCATGGCCGCGAGCCAGAACCACGCTGTCAGCGAAACGGTTAACGGCATTCCTGCTGGACAGGCGCTGCTGGTGCGGAACATATAGACCTCCGAATGCTCTGTGGTGGCTTATCCCGCATTGTCGCCGCAAGACCGGCCCGGTGCAAGGGGCGCCCAGACGGGCACGCTAATCACTGGGCATGCGCATCCGCGAGGATTCTGCCGAGGTATTCGAAGCCATCACACGTATTCAGGGGCGGTCGTGATCACTTCACGTACTCGCAGTCCCTGAACACGACTGCGGACTGGAGGACGAGGCCGACGCAAGTCCCGCGTATTACGACCGATTTGCCCTTCTGGCCCGGCGGCACAGCACCTCTTCTGAAATGGCATATGACTCCGTGCGCCTGCCAGCTGCCGCTTTCGAACTCCACGAAGTACCCGCCACTGGCTCCGACAATCGTGCTCCAGCGGCCCGCAACCTCCTCGGGAAGCGAATCCATTGCGTAGGCCGAGTCGATGATTCCTTCCACTTCCCAGACCCGGCCTGCGTATTTCTCGTTCCCGTCCTGCTGGCTTCTCTCGTAGTCGCCGGATATGGCGCCCGGAGTCGCGCGATTCACGGTTCTAGGCGTTCCAGAACCGAATTCCTCTTCCTCGCCCGCAGAGTCGCTTCTGTCCGGCTTCTGCCCCGGGACGATTGTCAAAGCCGCGAGCAGGACCGCGCATATGCACATCACGACGAGCTCGGCGATTCGAACGGGAGTCCTCGAGCTGCCTTTCGCCCCGACTGCGAGGTTCGACGCGTATTCTACCCCGACAGCACCTATGACGAACCCGAGGGCGCATTTGGCGAACGTGACGGATTTGAGCACGAATTCCACATCCATCAAATGCCCCTCGAACAGCCCGTCCCAGAAGAGCTGCCATCCGAAAACCTGCACGGGATCGAGGAGCAGAAATCTCACGAGAATGACGCCGAGGACGCCGCCGGCAAGGGAAAGGCCGATCGGCCTGGCGATGGATTTCCTCGGCTTTGCGGGCTTCCTCTTCTCGGACGGCCTCCGACCGGGTTCCTTCGCAGGCTCCTTCTTGGCCCCTGTCGCGGCCTCCTTCTCCCTGCGAGGCCGGGACTTCCGCATCTGGCTCTTGCGTTTGATGTGCTCCCTGGGAAGAGACTCCTGTTCGAGTTCAGAATCCTGGAGTGGGTCTTCGTCATCGGCTTGAGGCACGGAAACCGGCGCGCCGCAATTCGCGCATTTCACGAATCCACCTGGAGGGGCCGTTTCCAGCTCGGACGTCCACCCGCATTCGCAGCATTTTACGATCATCCCATCTCCATCCTAGACAAGCCTTTATGAGGGAATGGATATTATCAGACCGCCGCCGCCCCGGCAATCGCCGGCTCAATAGACTCAAGTCATCGCGAGCGGAGCGAAGCGATCTCCATGATCTTTGGGGAATGGAACAAGAGTCATTTCCTGGCAATTTTAAATCCCGCGAGCTTGTGTCCGCCGTGCAGGAACACCGAATTGTCGTGGCAGAACAGGCGTGTGGAGCCGATGCCCTGCACTTTCGTGAATGCCAGGACAGTGCCAGTGGCGGAGTCGTGAAGCCGCAGGATTGCGTCTGTCTCGATGATCATATCGTCCTCTCTCGTGGAGTCCACGCACATGGTCACCACGCCCCGGTCGGTGACGGCGCAACCCTCCAGATTTGCCATGTCGCCCGAGGGGATTTTCCATTTCTCGGCGAGGCTGCGCAAATCGATGCACCTGAAGAGCCCATCGTAAAGCTGGATAACTGTGTCGGGCGAGGCTTGCTCGTAGAGGGTTACAGGCAGGTCGCGGGTGGCCCGCGAGAGCTCCTTTCCGGTGCCGATGTCGAGGCTCACCGACTTGTTGCCGGCGAAAAGCTGGACCTTGCCTTCCGCGGCGCCGAACAGCGACGGGCCGGGGAGGAACTCGGGGCATTCCACCTCGTATCTCCATGCAAGGTTGCATGCCTCGGCTTCGGGGACAGTTCCAGGAATCTTGTACGACCTGACCACGCAAAGCCTCTTCTGAACGTAATAGACCATGCCTTCGGGCATCCCCGCCTCCGAGGAGTAAGGCATCCCTTTCGGGACATCCTCTGCCTTCACGATTCTCCTTTCTTCGCGCCTGGAGAGGACCAGGAGGGCCGGGCGGACCGGTAGCATGGATGGGTCTAACTCCACAGCCGTCACGTGCTTCGGCAGGTCGGCGTCCTGAGGCCGCGTTATGCGGAAAAGCTTCTTGCCGGTGGAGACGTCGAGGCCGATGACGGTCCCCGCGCCGTCAAGCAGGAACAGCACGCCTCCGTCGGAGGCCAATCCGCCGACCCCGATTTCCTTCTCCCACGCGGGGGGCTCCCCGGGAGACTTGATGAGCCTTAGCTTTGTGAAGCCCAGGCTCCTGTTCGCCGTGTTCTCGGAGGCGAGAGCCAGGCCTTCCCGGGTCGGAAGAATCGAGTGGCGCCGCCTTGCCGTCTCTCCAATCGGTTCAGTGAACTCGCCGGTTTCCACGTCCACCGCGAGAAGCCCCCAGGCGGCGATGTATAGCTTGCCGTCGAACAGAACTGAGTGTTCCCATGTGTGGATGTAATCGTCGTCAATCGGTTTTTCGAATACGGCCTCGAATTCCATGGGATATACGGCGGACTCTCCCGCGACCGCTTCGGCGAGGCCCAAGGAGAGGAAGGAGGCAGAAAGCGCTGCAATAAGGCAAGGAATTCTCATATCTCCTCCAACTCTAAAGACCGGGTTTCCCCATAATTGTAGCCGGGATTTCCAATATTTTCTTTGAATCTGGCGTACTTTCCTGCGTGCCTTTGTCAGAGCCTTCTGAACTTCCCTGACGGCGACCGACAAGTCCTTCTTGACATCGCTGTCCTCTTCAATCGTCTCGCGGCTCCTCCCGATTCAAGATCTTACGGATTTCGTAGATGTCGTTGTCCGCGTCTTCTGCTGCGTCTAGGGAGCGGTCGGAAGCGTGAGCATGCCGGGAACGGAATACCTTTGCTTCTTCTTCGACCGGGTCCCGGCGCGCTTCAAGATTAAGGGATCGTCCTACGACTTGCCGATCTCCCTTGTGTACCGGCTCCCGAGCATGATGCACCAGAGCCTAATCGGCATGCATACGGTATTCGCGGGCAGCGCCCCACTATTTCCCGCGGGCGTATCGGGTACCGCCGTGGCCTGTCCGGGACCGGGTCGGGGAAACGCCGTGGGAGTCTCGATGACCTCTGGCGCTTCGCCAAGGTGTGCCGCGTCGCCAACATCATGCGACCGTACTTGGAGGCCCTGGCATGACCAGGATTCCTCGCGACATCGCCGCCTCGGTACGACATCGGCTCCTGAACCTGTCGCGTGAACGCGGGGAGGACTTCCAGGCCGTTTCACCCGATACGGCATCGAGCGGCTCATGTACCGCCTCGATCGCTCCCCCCATGGCAAGGAGTTCGTCCTGAAGGGAGCCATGCTCTTCGCGCTCTGGACGGGGCAAGTGCATCGCGCCACGTGGGACCTTGATCTCCTCGGGCGGGGAGCGATCGACACCCAGCGCCTCGTGAAAGTGTTTCGAGAGGTCTGCGAGATTAAGGTCGATGGCGACGGTCTCGTTTTCGACGCGAAAAGCGTGCACGGGGAGCGTATCCTGGAGGATCTCGAGTACGAGGGCATTCGCATCCGTCCGGGAGCCCGACTCGGCGTTGCGTGCATCTCGATTCAGGTCGACATCGGCTTCGGCGATACGGTGATTCCCCGGCCTCAGAAGCAGGCTTTCCCGACGCTGCTCGACTTCCCCGCGCCGGAACTCAGAGTGTATCCGCGTGAATCCGTCGTCGCGGAGAAGTTACATGCCATGGTGGTTCTGGGAATCGGCAACAGTCGGATGAAGGACTTCTACGACCTGTGGACCCTGGCTCGCGCATTCGAGTTCGACGGAAAGACGATCTGCAAGTCCGTTCGGGCGACTTTTGTGCGCCGGCGGACGACCCTTCCGAAGGAAGACCCGCTCGCGCTCTCGCCTTCCTTCGCGGATGATCCGGCGAAGCAGACCCAGTGGAAGGCGTTCATCCGCAAGTGGCAGCTTCTGGCGGACCCTCCGCTGCTTCCGGACGTGATCGGCCTGCTTCGCGGCTTCTTAATGCCACCGGTGAGAGCCTTGGTCGATCAACGCGCTTTCGAAGCGACATGGTCGCCAGGTGGGGAGTGGACAGGGAGATGAAGCCCGGCTATCTTCCCCTGCGCTGCCCCTTCTCCATAGCCTTCCGCCGGTTCTTGAGGAACTCCTCGATCTTCTTCCTCGCATCGCCCGCCCTGTCGCCGGACTGCCGCCCCAGGCCTTTGCGCATCGGCCCTGGCCCGCCGCTCCGCATGCCCGGCCCCCTGCCCTGGCCGCTCCTGCCCTTCTGGAAATACTCGCCGAGGTGCCTGAGCCGCTGGCCGCGGCCCGCCTGTATGCCCGGCTGCTCATGACCGCGGCAGCGACCTGCCATGCCGCGTATCTGCCGCATCGGCATCCTGCCCTGCATCATCCTTGCCCTGTTCCGGGCCATCATCCCTCGCATGCCGCTCCTGCCTGCGCGGAGCCCGAGCCGGCCCGGCATTGCCCTCAAGGCGGCCTTTCCCCGCATGGCGCCAGCCGAGGCCCGGTCGAGGCGCTGATCCTTGCGTCCCTTGTTCTTGCCCCCGTGCCGCTGGCCATGCTGGCCTTTCCGCAATCCGGGCACACGGCCCCTGCCCTGCCCGGCCCCGTCCAGGGCCCATGCCGGGCCCGAAGCCATGAATATGACCAGTGTCGCGGCAGCCAGAATTCGAGTGATGCGCATATTGCGTCCTCCCAACTAAGCTACTGCGGAAGGCCGGAAAACCCCGCCCCCCCCTTGTGCAGTTCAACACCCATTGCGCACCGAAGTTGCGGCATATCTGATTCCGCCTTGAAAATCCGGTTTTCCGCTCCGGCGGAATCTGGCATTCAGGGCCCGGCCGGAGCCGCATGGCGGACATTTACTTGATGCGCCGGTCCGGGAATGGTCAGATAGCTCCGCACCAGCCGCCCTGCGGCGGGCGGTTATTTTTTGGGGGATTCTCGATGCTGACAACGGAAAATGCGGTCCTGTTGGTCGTCGACGTTCAGGAGAAGCTCCTGCCCCTAATCGACGGCCACGCGAAGCTCTTGGACAACATCGTCAGGCTGACAAGGGGCATGAAGGCCCTCGGCGTCCCAATCGTCTGGACCGAGCACTACCCGAAAGGCCTCGGGCCGACCGTGCAGGCCGTCTCATGCCTTCTTGCAGGTTCGAAACCCGTGGAGAAGGTCACCTTTTCATGCTGTTCCACCGAGGCGTTCAACACGGAACTGGCTTCGCACCGAAGGAGCCGCGCGGTCATCTGCGGCATTGAGAGCCATATCTGCGTCTACCAGACCGCCGCGGAACTGCTCGCAAGAGGCATGGCCGTGGATGTGGCGGTGGACGCGGTTGGATCAAGGACGGAATACAACCGCTTGCTGGGTATAGAAAAGATACGCGACCTGGGAGGCGACGTCACGAGCGTCGAGTGCTCCCTCTTCGAAATCCTCCGCGTCGCAGGCACTCCGTCATTCAGGGAAATCTACTCGATAATCAAGTAATCGAAGGAGAATGAGCCGGTTGATAGGCGTTCATTCGTGAATCATCCGGGTTAGCGACCGCGAGGCTTCCCCCACTTGCGCCTGGGGGACGCGTCGGCCCTCGAGTCAATCGCGTCCATGAAAACCTTGTCCGCCAGGTCGCATGCCTCCTTCAGCACGCCCTGTCGCTGTTCAATCGAGCGTCCAATCGGCAGGAACTCAACGCAGCACGCAAAGCGCGGAAAGGCGGAATCCGTAGTTGCGGTAGACATTGATGGGCGGATTGGCGAAACGGGTGGTCGCGCGGTTATGCATGCCGAAGACGAGCCAGGACCCCCCGCGCAGGAGACGACGCTTGCCCTCCTCGACGTCGTTGATGCACCATTCGGTGGAGTTGCCGACCAGCCCCCTCGCTCCATATGGACTCTCGTCCAGCGGGAAGGTATCGACCGGGCACGGCCGCGCGGGACCGTCGTGGGATTCCATGATGTTCGAGTACGTCGCGTCGAAGTGGTTTCCCATTGAGTACAGCCTCGCGTCAGTACCCCTGGCCGATTTCTCGCGCATGACCTCGTGAGGCAGGCAAACGGCAATCCCGCTCCTTCGAGAGCGCCACGCGGCGTAGGACATGCAGTCCTCCCACGACACGCCGTACACGGGCCAGTCCTCTTCCCAATCCGCCGGAGATTGGGCCAGACGCCTTGCCATGGCCCTCGTTTCCGCCGGAGCCTCGGCAAGCCATGCCGCGCCAGGAATGATGTACCTGCCTTCCGCGCCGGACGGCCAGTAGAACCCCGCGTTCAGGGATTCGCGGGGCACCCGCTTCGCTGCCTCTTGAGGATTTCCTGCCGCGAGGTCGTTCAGGAACTCGAGATATTCCCTGCATGTCACAGGGAACTTCGCCAGGAAGAAATCCCCGGTCTCCCTGATTTCCTTGGGCCCGGAATAGGGATTTCCAGTGTCCCCCTGGAAGATGAACGTACCGGCGGGAACCTGGACGAAGCCCTTGGGTATCTCGCCGGTCCGGAACATGGTAACGTCCTGCGCCACATCTGCGCACCGGCCGATGCTCACCGGGCAGCGGACGGGATGGTATCCCTCCTTGTAGAGAATCAGAAGGTAGGAGCCCATCGGGATTGCGAACTTGTCTACGGGGGTTCTGCCCAGTAGCAGCCCCTCCCCAGGGCGGAAAGGCGATCGCGAATCAAAGCATCCGTCAAGTACTGGGTCGGGAATCGTCCTCCTCGCTGAACCATCCACAATCAAGCCGTCAGGGAAGACCGGCATCAGGATTTTCTTTCGCTCCTCGTGCCTGAATAGCCAGGCCTGCGCGCCCTCCAGCGCCTCGGGCATGCACTCTGCGCCGTGAACCGTGAGGAGAACCGGCTCTCTCGGCTCGAGGTCAGAAAGCCCTTCGGCGCCCTTGCGGCCATCGAGCGCCCGGCCGGACATGGGGTGGTAGCCCATCACGCCGCATTTTGAAGGGTCGAGGGGCGAGGGTCGAGGGTTTAGTTCCGGGTCTCGATCTTTTCCTGAAGCGACATCGCCATCCTCTGTAGTTCCTCGATCTCCCCCTGCATGGACCTTACGATCGCCGCCTTTATGAATCTCCTTCGCAGGCATATTTCCAGCTGCGTGTCCAGTTCCGCCAGCGACCCCAGTGCCGTGTCCAGATGTGTCGCGAAATAATTCCCCCTTCTCTTCGCATGCCCCTCCGCTATGTTGCTCGGCACCGACACCGCTGCTCTTCTCATCTGCGACGTCAGCCCGTACATCTCCTTCGCAGGCATGTTTTCCGTCTCCTCGTACATCCTGTCGACCAAGTCCATCCCTTTCTGCCAAACGTTCAGATCCCTGTAGCTTTTGATAGACTTCTTCATAGTTGTTGTCCGCCAACTCCACCCTCGACCCTAAACCCTCGACCCTTTCACCGACAAGTTCCTCAGGATCCACCCAGCGGCCTTCTGTGAGGCA
>DYIT01000137.1 GCA_020723505.1 Candidatus Kuenenia stuttgartensis | reverse complement strand
GCCCTCCGAAGCTCTCGCTCCGGCAGTCAAGCGAAGGAGGGCCGCCGTGATCGCGCCCAGCCTCCCCTACGGCCCACGGTTCACGGATAAACGCTCAATGCGTTATGACCTTGGACCTTCGACTTTCGACTTTGGACGTGGCCCAGCGGGAGCTGGGCCCTCCCCGTCACCTTTGGCTCGCCCCAGCCTGCCTTCGCCGGAATGACGCGGGTGTGCTTTAGCACGGCACGGAGCCTGTCCGCCCCTCCTTCGTCTGGTGTACGGGAATAGACGGAGTGAAACCCGCCGAAGCCTTATAGCATTTCATCAAGGCGGAGGCGGGGCGGTCTTCGACACGCGGGGCGGCTGCATTTCGATTCCCGCGGCAATCGCAGCGTTTCGACGGACTCGCAGCCCGGTTCCGGTTACAGTGTAATTTTATCTTGAGCGCGGGCATCTAAAGTGTTAGGACAATTCGACTCCCCTTGGTCACTGAAGGGAAAGAACCTTTCCGGCATAGAAAGTTGCGGTAAAGCACGCGCGAATCGCGTGATATGACGCGGACGAGCCTCGTTTTTCATCCCTGTCCGGTTCCGCTCGTCCGGGTTATGGTCCTTTGTTCTGAGGACCGATGGTAACCATCATCGAGCCAAAGAAATTCGTGCTCGTGGGCACGGCAGGCCACATCGACCACGGGAAGACCATGCTCGTGCGGAATTTCACGGGCTGCGAGGTCGACAGGCTGCCGGAGGAGAAGCTCCGGGGCATGACAATCAACCTGGGATTCGCGTCCTGCCTCCTCAAGGGCAACGTGCTTGCCGGCGTGGTCGATGTCCCGGGCCACGAGAAGTTCGTGCGGAACATGGTGGCTGGAGTCGCGGCCATCGACGGGATAATCCTGGTCGTGGCCGCCGACGACGGCGTCATGCCCCAGACCCGCGAGCACGTGAACATCCTCGAGCTCCTCGGCATAAAGAACGGCATCGTCGCGCTCACCAAGATAGACAAGGTCGACAAGGAAATGGCCGAGATGGCCGCCGAAGACGTGAGGGCTTTCCTGAAGGGCACTTTCCTCGAATCCGCGCCCATAGTCCCCATCTCGTCGGTCACGGGCGAGGGCATGGAGGAGTTCTGGAACGCACTTAACGCCATGGTGGCGGGCATCGCCCCGCGCGACACGCGCGGCCTGTTCAGGATGCCGGTCGAGCGGAAGTTCTCCGTCAAAGGGCTCGGCACGGTCGTCACCGGCATGCCGATTTCCGGCAAAGTCTCAATCAATGACCTCCTCGAGCTCCTGCCGCCCGCGAAGCAGGCCAGGGTCAGGGGCCTCCAGTGCTACAAGAAGGACTCCAGGTCCGCGGTCGCCGGGGAGTGCGTTGCCATAAACGTGCCCGAAATCCCGTACGACGGGGTGAACAGGGGCGACGTGCTCTGCGCCGCGGGCCATTTCAGGGCGGCCCTGATGGTGGACGCCAAGCTCAAGATGCTCGATTCCGCCAGGTTCGCCCTCAAGGACAATGCCGGCATAAGGTTCCATACGGGCACGGCTGAAATCATGGGAATCGCCGCGCTCCTCGACTGCAAGATCATGCATCCCGGCGACGAGGGCTTCGTGCAGTTCAGGCTCGAGCAGCCCACGGTAGTGGACCAGGGCGACAGATTCATCATAAGGCTCCAGTCGCCGTCCATCACAATCGGCGGAGGCACGGTTCTCCGCGAGCAGGACGTAAAGCTTAAAAGATTCAGGCCTTACGTCATCGAGGACCTGAAGGAGCACGAGGAGGCGTCCAGGTCGGATTTCGACAGGATTGTCTTCTCCATGAAACGGGCGGGCCTGATTCCGCTCAAGCCGAAGGAAATCAGCAAGCTCGGCAAGGTCCCGGTGGAAACCGCCGAACAGGCGCTCGTCGAGCTCAAGGCCAGGGGAGAAGCCGTGGAGATCTCGACGTTCGGCTTCGTCCACCTCGCGTCGCTCGAGGACGGGGCGTCCAGGATTGCCGGGCTGCTTGGCGAATTCCACGCCTCGAATCCCACGCGCGAGGGCATGCAGGTCCTCGAGGTCAGGGACAGGCTCAAAATCGACAAGAACGCCTTCGAGCCCCTGGTGGACTTCGCGGTCAAATCGGGCGCCATCGCCAGGAGAGGGAATGTCCTGGCCCTGGCCGGATTCAAGACCGCCCTGTCCGCCGACGACGAGCTGTTCCTGGGGAAGATCGAGAAGGTATTCCTCGATGCGAAATTCGATCCGCCCGGACTCGAGGGACTCGCCTCCATGCTCGGCGTCGCCCCCGGCCGTGCGGAAATGCTGGTGGACCTCCTGTGCGACAGGGGCGAACTAGTGGGCGTAGGCGAAGGAATCCGGTTCCACAGGCAGGCCGTCGAGGAAGCGGAAAAGATCCTCGTGAAGTACCTGACCGAACGGACCGAAATCGGAGCGGTGAGTTTCCGGGACCTCATAGGCTCGTCTAGGAAAATGGCCTATCCCCTACTCGACCACTTCGACGTCAAGGGAGTAACGATACGGAAGGGGAATCTCAGGTATCTTAAAAGCCGGCCGCAACCCTGACGAGCCGGCACGCGTTGCGGACATGATAATGACAGCCAAGAGATGCCATCACCTGAAGCGCAACCTGGAAGACTGCCCGTGCGAACATGACGACTGCCCTCGCAGGGGCTATTGCTGCGAGTGCATCCGCTGGCACCACGGGCAGGGGGATCCCACGGCCTGCGAGAAGAAGGCGGGCCTGTCGATGCCGAAGGCGGACAAGAAGAAGCAAGCGGCGGGCGACGGGAAGACCATGAGGCTCATGGACTTCGCGAGCTGCGCCGGCTGAGCTGGCAAGATGGCGCCTTCGGACCTGGCGCGTCTGCTGGGTCAGATACCAATGGTGCATGACGGGAACGTGCTCGTCGGCGAGGAGACTTCCGACGACGCCGGGATATACCTCATCACGCCGGACCTGGCGCTCGTGCTCACAGTTGACTTCTTCCCGCCGGTAATCCAGGACCCGTACATGTACGGCCGAATCGCGGCGTCCAATTCCCTGTCCGACGTCTGGGCGATGGGAGGGACGCCCTTCGTGGCAATGAACATCGTCGGGTTCCCGGACGACGTGCTCGACGTCTCTGTCCTTGCAGACATCCTCCGCGGCGGCGCGGACACGGCCAGGGAAGCGGGGGTCAGCATCATCGGCGGCCACACCATGCGCGACAAGGAAATCAAGTACGGCATGTCCGTAACGGGCAGGATACATCCGTCGAAGGTCGTGAGGAACGTGGGGGCGAAACTCGGCGACAGGCTCATACTCACCAAGCCGCTCGGAATCGGAGTCATCACGACCGCCATGCGCGTTGATGCGATTTCCGGCGACCTGACCTCCCGTGTCGCCGCCTCCATGGCCGCGCTGAACAAGGACGCCTCGGAGGCCATGGTCGCCCACGGCGCCTCGGCGGCGACCGACATCACAGGGTTCGGGCTCGCGGGCCACATGCTCGAGATGGCCAAAGACTCCGGATTAACTTTCTCGCTCAAGGCTGATAGGATTCCGATCTTTGGCGAGGCCGTGGGGCTGGCCAGGGACGGATATCTCCCGGCGGGATCGTTCCTCAACAAGAAGTTCTTCTCCCCGGACGTGGCGATGGACCCGTACATTCCGGACGAACTGGGCGACCTTTTCTTCGACGCCCAGACCTCGGGAGGCATGCTCATCGCGGTCCCCGCCGGGAAATCGGAAGCCCTTCTCGGCGACCTCCGCGGCCGGGGCGTCTCGGCGGCCTCGGAAATCGGCGAAGTCGTCGAATTCAGGGGCAGGCCAATCGAGATAAAGGTCTGAGCCGGGCTCGCGGCGGATTTCACGGCCACTTGGCGGAGATTTGGTTCCGGCTCGTCCGGGTTATGATTGGGCGGCGAAGATGGATTCGAGTTCCGACAGGACATTCGGCTTCAAGACCCAGACTTGGCGCCGGATTTCCCAGACCGTCTTCCTCTTCCTGCTCAATCCCTGGCTCCACAGGTTCGTCCCCGGGCAGGGAGCTCCCGACATATTCGGCGTCTGCTTCCCCGCGCTCAACTGCTGGTCCTGCCCGGCTGCTTCGCTCGCCTGCCCCATCGGCGCCGCGGGCCAGCTGCTCGCAAGGGGTGTGGTTCCGCTCCTCACAATCGGTGTGATGGTCTTCGCCGCGGTGCTGCTCGGCCGGCTCTTCTGCGGCTGGATGTGCCCGTTCGGCCTGATTCAGGACCTCATGCACAAGATTCCGTCGAGCGCGAAGTTCCGGCCGCCGCACAGTCTCAGGCATCTCAAGTACGTCCTCCTGGCAGTCACGGTCATCCTGATCCCAATCTTCTTCGGCGTCGCGCCCGGGCTCGACGGTCCGAGCGGGTATTTCTACTGCTCCCTCTGCCCCGCGGGGACTCTCGAGGCGTCCATCCCCATCAACTTCCAGCTCGTGGTCCAGGGTCAGAGGACCCTCGGCCAGGCCGTCGGCGGGCTCCTCGGCAGCGTGAAATTCTGGATTCTCGTCTTCTTCCTGGTGGGATTCGTTTACTTCCACCGGCCCTTCTGCAAAATCGCCTGCCCCATCGGCGCGTTCCTGGGGCTGTTCAACAGGTTCAGCTTCTTCCGGTACGGCAGCAAGAGGAAGAACTGCAAAGGGTGCGGCGCATGCGGGGACGTGTGCCCCGAAATCCCGGACGTGGACATAAGCTCCGATCCGGCGGACTGCATACGCTGCTACATCTGCTCCCCTTCGCCCTGCATGAAGAGCTGGGACGTCCGCGTGGACCTCGAGAAGTGCAAGGCGTGCGGGCTGTGTTACAGGCTTTGCCCCACGGGCGCGCTCGAGAAGGGCAAGGGCGGCAAGCCGGCGTTCTCCAAACCGGCGCAGTGCTCGGGCTGCGGCATGTGCGTAAGGCGCTGCCCTGAGATCGGCATGACGCTTGCCGAGCAATCCGGCGCCCAGGCAGCCGTGGAGGCCGTGAAATGAGCGGCGCGAAAAGAGGCGGAATCGAGGTCCTCTCCGGCAACGACATGTGCGTCGAAGGCGCGCTGGCGGCCGGGCTATCGTTCTTCGCGGGCTACCCCATCACGCCTTCGAGCGAAATCGCCGAGTCCCTGTCCTCCATCCTCCCGAGGAGGGGCGGGTGTTTCGTCCAGATGGAGGACGAAATCGCCTCGCTCGGCGCGGCAATAGGCGCCTCCCTCACCGGGAGGAAATCCATGACCGCCACCTCCGGCCCAGGATACTCGCTCATGCAGGAGCACATCGGCTACGCGGCGATGGCCGAGGTGCCGGTGGTTATCATCAACGTCATGCGCGGCGGGCCTTCCACGGGCCTCCCCACCAAGGCTGGGCAGGCGGACGTGATGCAGGCCGCATGGGGCTCGCACGGCGACTACAGGACGGCGGCGCTGTGCCCGTCTTCGGTGAAGGAGTGCTTCGAGACCACGGTGAAGGCCTTCGAGTGGGCCGAACGCTTCAGGATTCCGGTGACGGTCCTCCCGGACGAAATCATCGCGCACATGAGGGAGAACGTGGACACGCGCTGCATCGCGGAGGCGAAGCCGTTCGACAGGCTCAAGCCCGGCAAGCCGCCCGAGGAGTACGAGCCATACTCGTACGAGATATCGAAGGAAGGGGCGGCGATTGCCGATTTCGGCAGGGGATACAGGTTCCACGTCACCGGCCTCGCCCACGACGCGACGGGCTTCCCCACCAACGACCCCGAGGAAATCTCGCGGTGCAACTGGAGGATTATCGAGAAGGTCGAAATCGCGAGGAGCGCGTTCACATGGACCGAGAAGTTCATGCTCGAAGACGCGGAGATCCTCGTGTTCGCCTACGGATCGGTCGCGAGGACGGCGAAGGACGCGGTGCTGCGCCTCAGGGCCGCCGGAATCAGGGCCGGGCTCTACAGGCCCGTGACAATCTGGCCCTTCCCGGCCTCTGAGGCCAGGGAGGTCTTCCGGGAGGCGCGGAAAGTCCTAGTCCCCGAGCTCAACGCGGGGCAGATGGCCGGGGAAATCGAGAAATACCTCACCCGCGGGTGCGACGTCGAGAAAATCAACAGGCTGGACGGCGAGATAATAACGCCGGTCCAGATTATGGAGGCTGCGAAGGCTCTTCATGGCCGGAAGAAGGCTCAGTCCAGCGATTGACATAGAGAAGTACCTGCGCAAGCGCAACCTCCCGCACATCTGGTGCGCAGGCTGCGGCAACGGCATCGTGCTGGGCGCCCTGCTGCGCGCGATCGCCCGGAGCGGGTTCAGGCAGGATGACGTCGCAATGGTCTCGGGCATCGGCTGCTCCAGCCGCCTGCCGGGCTACGTGGACTTCAACACGCTGCACACGACCCACGGCAGGGCCATCGCCTTCGCCACCGGAATCAAGCTGGGCAGGCCGGACATGCACGTCATCGTGGTTTCCGGCGACGGGGACGCGACGGCGATAGGGGGGAACCATTTCATCCACGCGTGCAGGAGGAACATCGGAATCACCGCAATCATAGTGAACAACTACATCTACGGCATGACCGGCGGCCAGGTGTCGCCCACGACGCCAAAGGGCAGCAGGGCGACAACGGCGCCCTTCGGGAACGCGGAGAGGCCGTTCGACATCTGCCTGCTCGCGGCCGCGGCAGGCGCCAATTTCGCCGCTCGCACCACTGCCTTCCACGCCGACAAGCTCGAGGATCTCATCTTCAAGGGCCTCGGCAGGAAGGGGTTCTCCGTTATCGAGGCCATAACTCCCTGCCCGACCTGCTTCGGCAGGAGGAACCAGAACCCCACGGGCGTGGACCTCATGAACCTCATCAGGGAGCAGTCCTGCGGGATCGAGCCCGGCGGGAAGTCCGAAGCGCCCGCGGGAATCAGGCTCGGGGTCTTCGCGGACAGGGACGAGAAGGAGTTCACGGAAATCTACGCGGAGATGGCCGCGGGTGCGGGGAGGTGAGCATGTCCGTAGTGAACGTGAGGCTTGCGGGGACCGGGGGGCAGGGGCTCATACTTGCCGGGCTGATTCTCGCCGAGGCCGCCGCCAGGTCGCACGGCAAGAACGTGGTGCAGACCAACTCGTACGGGCCCGAGGCGAGGGGCGGGGCGAGCAAGTCGGACGTGATTATCTCGGATGAGGTCATCTACAATCCCAAGCCCGAGACCATTGACGTGCTCCTCGTCCTGAGCCAGGCGGCCTGCGACAAATACTGCGGGGAGCTTTCGCCGGGCGGAGCCGTGGTCTTCGATTCATCCGGCGTGGTCCCCCCGCCCGGACTCAAGGCTATGGGCGCGGACGTGACCGGCATCGCGGTCCGGGAGCTCTCGAACGAAATCGTGGCGAACGTCGTGGCCCTCGGGGTGCTGGCGGGCGCGTTCGGGCTCGTATCCGCCGAGGCCGTCGAGTCCGCGGTTCTGGCCAGGGTTCCGGCCAAGGCAAAGGACCTGAACCTCAAGGCCGTCCGCAGGGGCATCGAGGAGGGCAGGAGGATTCGCTCGGAGATGGAGAAGAAATGACCGGCGACAGGATTGTGAAGGCGTTCATCGCGCTTAGCATCGCGGCCGCGGCAGCCGTGGCCGTGGTCGGATCGGGAAGGGCGAGGCCGGGTATCGAGGAGGAGCGCACCAGGAGCCTGGCCGAGAACGCGGCCGCAGGCGAGGCGGCGTATGAAAAGGCCTGCTCCGCCTGCCATGCCCCGTTCGACCCGAGGTTCCACCTGTACGCCGAATGGAAGCAAATCATCGAATCCTCCGGGTGCCCGAAGGCCGACGCCGGCCTCGACGATGCGGCGAGGAAATCGCTCCTCGGCTACCTGATGACTTCCTCGGCCGGCACGGCCGACGAGGCGCTGAAGATAAGGGACGTCGGGAGGAAATCGGCGCGAGAGGAGCTCGACCGCGAGGGGCAGGATGTGTTCAAGTCCTCCTGCGCCTCCTGCCACGGGCATCCGCTCTACTCGAGGACGCACACCGCCTCCGAGTGGAGGACGCTCGCAGGCGAGAAGCTGCCGAAGCTGCACGAGGGCTCGAAGGAGGAAATCGCCCTCGGCAGGCGGGAGGCCCTGGCGCTGAGGACGCACCTCGAGGCGAACGCGGCCTGCGGGCCCGCGGACGCGAGGATATTCCGAATCATCGTCGAGAAGGGCGGACTGTCGGGCGATTTCGCGCAGGACGACGATTTCGCGGCGGTGAGGTGGGTGAAGGACTACGAGAAGGGCATGGCCGAGGCCTCGCGCCTCGGGAAGCCCGTGCTCCTCAATCTCACAATCGAAGGCGGGACGTGACCCGCGTGCGACAAGATGCATGCTCGTACGTATGCTGAAAAGGAAGTGGTGAAGGCGACAAGGCTGTTCGTCTGCGTGAAGCTGGACCCCGGCCCCGGCGGCGAGGCGAAGCGAATCTGCGAGAAGTGGAAGATTGGAATCACGCGCAAGGGCGGGGAGTTCGAGTATCCCATCGCAATCGCCCTCGCGCCCGACCAGGCCATCGTGGACTGGCGGAAGGGATTCGTTGAGCCCGGGGAATTCGCCTCCTTCCTCTTCAAGGCCGCGGCCGCTGCCGCCGGGCAGGGCGGGGAGGGGGCGCAGCCCGGGGGCGGGGCGAAGGTGGCGTGGGAGGAAAGCTACGAGAAGGCCCAGGACACGGCCTCGTTCGAGGGGAAGATGCTCCTGCTCGCATTCCTCGAGCATGGGGAGGGGTCCGCGTCGGCCCGCATGCTGGCCGAGACCTTCGCGGACCCGGCCGTGGCGGGTCTCGCCAAATCGTTCGCGTGCGTGAAGGTCAATCCGCTCGACGAGACCGAGAAGTACGTGGCCGATTCGTACAGGAAGGACGTCGAGAAGGCCGGGGTCGCGTTCGAGTTCCCGCTGGTCGTAATATTGACCAAGGACCTCGACATGGTCTCGGCCAGGTCGGGCTTCGTTCCGGCCGCTGATCTCGCCGCCATGCTCAAAAAGGCGCTGGGGAAATGAGCATGGGGATAGTCTCGTACGACAACGTTTTCCGACCCTCGCTACAGCCCACGGACTACCCTGCTCGCCCGACGTTCTCATCGAGGCTTCGCAGGGCTTCGTTGCGTCGTCCCTACATGGTCATGCCCGGGCACGGCACGCCATGCCCCAACTTTCCTCACTGCAATGATTGGTCGCAGGCTATTCGAGGCATGTGTTTCTCTATCCAGCCCCCCGCGGCGATCTTGTCCTCGACGGTTTCGATCCGGTCTTCTTCCCGGGCGACTTCTTCGCAGTCTTGGGCTTCTTCTCGGGAGGGAAGAACAGGGACTCGATTTCATCCAGCACGCCGCCGGTCTCCGGGTTCGCCAGCGCGTAGACCGTCCTGTTCCCCTTCTTGATCTTCATGCACCGCGCCACGTCTATCTCGCGGAGATGGCGCAGGTGAATGCAGATTGTGCCGTATGACCTGTCGAGGACGGCCTTGAGGTCGGAAGGGGAAGCGGGGCCGAGCTTCGCCAGCGCCCGGACGATTTCATAGGTCTTGGGATTGCCCAGCACCCTGCAGAACCTGGAAGCCCTGTACACCCTCTCGTCGTCGTCGGACCAGTCCATGCGATTCCCCTCGAACGTGACTATCGGATTCCGGATGCCTGAATCATATCGAATATTATACATACCGGAAATTGACATGTATCGAAACTTGCCCGCACGTGCGGGAACCATGGTCCCCTGGCGGTTCCGGCACGTGCGGGCAAGTTTCAGCAGGGTTACGCCGCGCAGGGAAACGGCTCCGGTTTCGCTCCCCTGACCCCGGCTACGAGCCCCAGGGAGGCGAACGACAGCAGCATGGAGGACCCGCCGTAGCTCACGAACGGGAGCGTGAGCCCGGTGACGGGCGCGAGTCCTACCGCCATCGCGGTGTTCACGAACACCTGGAAGGCGAGGCAGGTGACGACCCCCACGATGACGAGCCTGTCGAACATGGAGGGCGCCGACCAGGCGATTGATATCGACAGCGAAAACAAGAGAAGGTAGAGGAGCAGAATCCCCGCTGCGCCGATGAATCCCCACTCCTCGCCGATTACCGCGAAGATGAAGTCCGTGTGCCGGAACGGGGTGAAGTTGAGGAGGTTCTGCGACCCCTTCCTCCATCCCTTTCCCGCGACGCCTCCCGAGCCGATTGCTACCTTGGACTGGATGAGCTGGTAGGCCTCGCCGATTTTCTGCTCCTCGGAGAATCCGCCCTGCGAGATGAAAGCGTCCACGCGCTTCACTTGGTAGTCCCTGAGAAGGAAGAAATAGGAGAACGGGGCTGCCGCCGCGAGAACAATCAGTATGCCGCCCAGCAGTTTCGCCGGCGCGCCCGACGCGTAGAGCATCGCCACCAGCACGGGCAGGAGCACCAGGGCGGTTCCGAGATCGGGCTGCCTCATGATGAGCACGGCCGGGACCATGGCGATGAGCGAGGGCAGGATGAAGCCGCGGATTCCCTCGATGCGCTTCCTCGCGCCGAGGCATCGCGCGAGGGCGAGAATCACGCCGAGCTTCATGAACTCTGAAGGCTGTATCTGGACCGGGCCGAAGACGAGCCAGCGCTTCGAGCCGTTCACCGACCTGCCGAACACGAAGACCATAAGCAGCATCGCAATGCACAGGCCGTAGACCAGGTACGACGAGGACGCGATTGTCCTCCGTTTCGGGACCAGGAACGCGGCGAATACCCCCGCTCCCGCCGCAATCCAGACCAGCTGGCGGATGTAGAAGTCGAGGTAGTATCCCCGGCCGAACTCCGCAGACCTGTACGAGGCGCTCCAGACGGCCAGGAATCCCGCAGCCGCCACGAGGAGCATGAGCGGGGTCCCGGGCCAGAAAAGGCCCGCCGACACCCTGCGCCGCGTCTCGCCGAAGCCCCTCATCTCGATCCCCCCGACGCCATGCACGCGGCTAGAATCTCCGCCGCCACGGGCGCCGCCACGTCGCCCCCGTGCACCCCGTGCGGCACATCCTCGACGACGACCGCTATCGCGAACTCCGGAGAGTCGTGCGGCGCGTATCCTATGAACCAGGCGTGGTTCAGGCTCACGCCGCCCGCCTTGCGCCCGGTCTCGGCCGTCCCCGTCTTGCCCGCCGCCTTCGCCTTTCGGAGCAGGGGCAGGGCAGCCGTCCCCTCCCTGTCCTCTACCGCCAGCCTGAAGCCTTTACGCACCTCGTCCATGCCGGGCGGCGCAGTGACCGGGGCCGGACCGGCTTCCCTGCCGGCGAGAAGGAACGGTTCGACGAGGACGCCGCCGTTCGCGATGAAGGCGGCGAAACGGGCGAGCTGGAGCGGCGTGGCAGTAATCCTCTGCCCAATCGCGCATTGGACGTAGAAGCCGGGCATCATGTCCTGCGGGATGCATCCCCCCCTCTCGCCGGGGAGCCCGACGCCCGCCGGCCTCCCGAATCCGTACGCCTCCGCGTGGGCCCCGAGAAGGCTTCCGAGCCTCGACCCGAGCTCGTAAAAGAACACGTTGCATGATTTCATCAGCGCGTGGTCGAGCGTCACGTGGTCCCCGTGCCCGTACCTCGTGTTGCACCTGAACGAGT
>DYIT01000136.1 GCA_020723505.1 Candidatus Kuenenia stuttgartensis | reverse complement strand
TTCTCGAGCCCGGCCGCGGTTTTCGCAAGCTCGGCCGCGAGCAGCATGATCTCCTGCGCCTTGCGGAACTCGGCCTTCCTGATTGCCCCGGCGCCCGCGAAATACAGCACGAAAAGGTCCTTCGGGAGCACCCTGTTGCAGGCCGCGTCGTCGAACGTCTTCCTCACGTTCTCGAGGGTCGCCTCGGCGTTCTCGAGAAGCTTCAGATAGGGCTTGTGGAACCCCATGGGTCCGCCGAGAAGCGCGGCCACCGACTCAGCGTCCTTTGCCGCTCCCTCGAGCCCGAGCTCCGCAGCCTCGGCCGCCGCCTTCCTGGCGGATTCCTTGAGCCTCAGGATGTCGCGGGAAAGCGAGTTGATGACCGCCTGGAGAAGCTCCACGGCGGATTCCTTACCCTTCACGGAATCCGCGAGCATGGCCCTCGCCTTCTCGATTCTGTCCAGAGCGTTCTTCGCCTCGCGTCCGCCGAGCAGCCCCTCGCCCTTCTTGTACGCCGCAGATGACGCCGTGAGCTGGCCTGCCGCCTTGCTCGCCTCGGCTTTCGCCTGCGATAGCGCTTTGAACACGTCCGCGGCCTTCTGCCGCGAGGACGCGTACTTGTCCGACTTCTCGATGCCGTTCAGCGAATCCTCAATCTTCAGCGCATAGGAACCGAAGCCCGCGAAGGTGTCGCCCATCGCCTTGTACGCCTCGATTGCCCTCTCCTCGCTCTTCTCCGCCAGACGCTGGAAAGACTTGAGCTGCTCCGTGCTCCCTTCGAGCGCGAAGACCACGGATCCCGCGTCCGTGGCGGTCTTCGCGACCGGCTCGAGGCTCGCCTTCGCCCCGGAGAGCGATGCGACGAGCTCCGCGATTTTCTTGAGCCCGCCCGGGATGTCGTCGTTCTCGAACCTCTCGGCCGCGACCTTGTGCTTCTCCGCGATGGCAGCCAGCGTGCCGGCTACCACCGAGAGCTCCGATGCGGCCTTGGAGCCTATCTTGTCTCCCTGGTTCCGCCTGATTTCCTTGAGCGTCGCGGAGTAGCCCTCGACCACCGTTCCGAGGTCCCTCAGGGCCTTTCCCACGCCCTTGCCTTCGGTTTCCGGCCTGAGCGCCCCGGCGGCTGCAATGGACTGGCCGATTCTGACCGCAAGCGATTCTAGCTCGCCCGAAAGCTCGAGCACCGAACCGACCAGCGTCCTCCTGCCCTCGACCAGCGGCTTGATCGCCGCCGCGAGCCCTTCCATCAGCGCCGCGGCCTTGTTCATAGGAGCCAGGGAAGCCGTCCTTTCGCCCGCCTTGAGCCTCGCCGATGCCTCGGCCAGCAGCTTGGCCGCCTCCGATGCCATTGCCGCGTTCTTGTCGATGGCCGAGGACATCTTGTTCATCTCGTCCACGGCCTCGCCGGCCTTCTTCACGTCGCCCGAGACCTCCGACTGAAGGGCGTCAATCGCCGCGACCGTCTTCCTGAGCTCCTCGATCACAGCGGCTCCCGCGGTGTCGACCTTGATCTTCCCGGCTTCATCGACCGCGTTCTTCTGCTCGGCGAGGAGCCAGTCAATCTTACCGATTACCGCGTTCAGGTTGACCGAGAGCGACTTCAGAGGATCGAGCGCCCCGCGCGCGTCCGCAAGCCCTTTCGCCGCCGCGTCCTGAGCCTTGCGGCCCCCGTCCAGGTCGGACTCCTTGAACCTCTCCACCGCGACCGTCAGGACCGCCACCGCGTCCGAAACCGCGGACAGGGCCTTGTCTATCTCCTTCTCGGCCTCCTCCTTGCCCGACAGCTCCACCTTTATCTTCTTGACGTCCTCGGGGACTTCCTTGATGTTCTTTAGAATCCCCTCCTGCCTCAGCACCAGCGACTTGAACCCCTCGGCCTTCTTGAATCCCTTCGCCTTGTCGAGCATGGCGTTGACCGACGCGATGATCCCCTTGTCGCCGGAGATCTTCTTCTCTGCGGCGGCCGCGGCGCCCGAAAGGCCCTTCAGCTTCTCGCACGCCTTCTTGAGCGCCTCCACGGCCTCGCTCAGGCTGCGCGCGGAGGTCGGGAAGTCCTGCTTCTGGATTTCGTCCGCGCCGAGCGAAAGGAGCTTCGACGCCTTGGCGAGCGAGTCGTTCGCCTCGAATGCGGCCTTGCTCTCCGGCGACTGCTTCAGGCCGCCGAGCTTCTCCGCAATCTTCCTGAGCTCCGCCCCGGCGGCTTCGACCGACTTCGCGACGTCGAGCGCGGTGGCGTCCGCCTCCTTAGCGGCGGCGTTGAACGAATCGTCCTTGTATCCGGTCACGCCCACCACGAGCGCGAAGCCCTCGGCCGGCGCCATGTCGCGCTTCTGCAGGAAGGCCTCGGTGGACGTGTGTTTGCGGAACGCGACCTCGAGCTCCTCGACTACCGACGCCTTGATTCCCGTCATGTGGTACGGGAGGACGAACTGGGCCGCGTCGCGGAGGTTTTCCTCGTCGCAGTTGCCGAAGACGATTCCGAACAGGTGGAATCCGTCGTTGTTGTCAGCGAGGTTCAGGTCAGCCCTGGAGTCGATGTCCTTCCTGTACAGCTCCTGGCCCGACCGCACGTCGATAATCGACACGCTCATCTCCACGTGGGATTCCCATTTCTCGTCGGGCACGAAGTTCGAGGCCAGCCACGCGAACGCCCAGATAAGCAGGCTGTACCAGTGGTTGGCGTTGAATCCGAGGTAGTTGACGTCGTTGCGCCTCGGCTCCACCATGACCAGGAAATCGAGCCCCTTTCTGCGCGCCTCCGCGATGTACGCGTCGCGGCCCTGCGCGGCGGGGGTGATTTCCAGTTCTTCGACCGAGCTGAACATGCCGAACTTGTCGAACATCCCGCAGAATTCCTTGCGGAAAGTCGCGGGGTCCGGATCGAGCGAGAGGGAAGGCTCGGCGTCCGACTCGACTCCCGATCGGCCTTCCTCGAGCGCAGGCAGCATGCCCTCGATATCGGCCGATGCCTTCCTGAGGATCTGCACCGAGGCGGCGGCGTCGTCCGGCTTCGGCGAGGCGAGCGCCTTGGCGGCGGTTTCCAGGCCGCCGCACGCCGCGGTCAGGATGCCGCAGAGGTCGTTCAGGGCCTTGACGGCGTTTTCCCCCTTCACGGCGCCCGACGAGAGCGCTGCTCCCGCCCTGGCGGAAAGGGCCTTGAGGATTGAGGATGTCTCGATCGCCTTGGCCGCCGCTTCGGCGGCTCCCTCGTTCGCGGGTTTGGCCTTGGCCGCGGCTTCGATCTCGGCGAGAAGGCCTGCGACCGCTGCACTCGCGGCCTTGGTCTTGTCCACTGATCCCGGGCCTTTGGCGAAGTCGTCTGCGAACGCCCTCATCGCCGCCTTGAAGTCGGCCGATTTCGCGTAATCCTTGCCGACTGCGGCCTTGTAGGAATCAATCGCCTTGTCGGCGGCCGATTTGACCGTCGCGGCGTCCTTCTTGAAATCGGCCGGCCTTGGCAGGAGCTTGTCCAGCGCGTCCGCTGATGCCTTTGCCGCGCCGCGCACCTTTCCGGCATGCTCCGCGAACTTCTGCCCCTGCTTGGCCTGGAGCGCGCCCGAGGCCTCCAGCAGCGCCGGCGTCGCCTTGGCGGCTTCGTCCGAGGCGGATTTGAGGGCGCCTGCGACGGCGGCGTCCGAGGCGAGCTCTTCCGCGAGCTTCGAAAGATCGACGCAGACTTCGTCGATTGCGGTGGCTGCGTCGTTGAGCTTGTTGATTTTTGCGCCGAGATCCTCGAGCGCAAGCGACTCAATCTTGCCCGATTCCTTGGCTTCCTTCTCCATGTCCGCGCCCAGCGCCTTGAGTTTCGCCGAGAGCTTCTTCACGGTCTCCTGCCATGCCGTGGCCGCGGGCGCGGGCGCAGACAGCGCACCCTCGATTTTCGCAAGGGCTTCGGCCGCGGACTTGAGTCCGGGAATCAGGCTGGACGGGTTCTCGCCGGCCTTGCGGTTCATCTTCTCAATCAGCGAAGCCAGATCAGAGAGGCTTTTTGAGGCCTCGGGGGAGGCGGCTTCGATTGCCTTGTACGCGGAAAGCGGCCCGGCTTGCCATGCAGCCGGATCGGTCCTGAGCGCGACCGCTGCGGCGTATTTCATGGGCCCCGGCGTCTCCGACTTGAGCTTTTTGACGTTTTCCCGGTCTAACACGTTCTCCTGCCATGGGTAGGGCGTAGTGCAGCCGGATACGAACGCGATCAGCAGGGCACCCGCGAACAGGCGTGAAGCTTTCAACGGAACCTCCATACTAAATCCTTTATTCGCGACCGGAGACCGGCCGCGAATTCCTCTTGTCCCATATTCAGGACATGCCGCCCGCGTCCGGGCGGCATTTTCCCCTTCCCCTTTGTGTGCGTCATAGCGAAGAGCCTGACCATGCGGTTATCCCCCTGCCGCAAGTCCGCTTCGCCCCAAACCGAAGAGGGAAGGGCATCAAACCTGCCCCTCCCTCCTCGAATGTCATCTCTCTATGCCTCGCAAACCAAAAAGCCGGATAAGGTAACGTTTCCCGGGCCCCCGTTCAACCCTCCTAGTAGCGGAAAAGTATGTCCATCTGGTTGAGAACCGGCGTCTGGGCCGGGTTCGACGTCGAGAAATTAACCCTGATTTGAATCGTCGGGTACGTCGCGATACTGATGCCGCTGATGTCTATGCTCCCCCCGGTCGGGGTCAGGTTCGAATAGGTCCCGATGACCGATCCCGAGTTGTCGAGGATGTCGTACGTCAGGGTCTGGCCGTTCAGCGTTTCGGTGACGTCGATTCTGAGATAGCCCGTGCATGTTATCCTGACCAGCGCCAGGTTGGCCGCCCCGTTCGTCGTCCTCATTAATCCTTCAACAGTCGAGGAGATGAACGTGTTGCCGTTGGCCCCGGTGCCGCTCCAGTATGCCCCTGCCGTGGCGCTATTGCTCGGAAGCGCAGGAGTGGACCCGGTATTGTAGACGTTGAATGTCGGTGCGCCTACGTTCCCGTTCGTAGTCACGGAGATCCCGCCGTTCGCGTGGGAGCTCATCCAGTGCGATACCTGGGCGACCTGATCGCAAAGTGCGACATAGCGCGGCTGGTTGGTGGCCAGGCCGCTCGCCTGATCGAAGTTCGTGAAAGCGCCGCCGGTGTTCGTCGTGCGGCTCACCGCGCCGTTGAACGCCCACTGCCCGCGGCGGGAAGGATCGGTTGCAATCAGGAATGTCGTGGCGCTGTAGATTGCGACGCTGCTGGCATAGGAAGTCGGGAGACCGCCGCCTCCCCACCACCTGGTCCAGTTCGTGCCATTGTCGGTGGTGTAGTAGGCGCCGCCTCCGTTCCCTCCCGCTTCGCACGCGCAAATGATGAACGAATACGGGCTTGTGGTGTCGCTATCGAAGAAATCGGCGCATACCTGGTTGTTCGATACTGCCTGCCCGCCGACCGTGTCGTTGCTGTCGAGGGTCATCACTACCGCCCCGCCGCTGATGAGGACCGTTCCTGCGTCCGTGCAAATCAGGAACGTGTTGTAATTGTTAAGCCCGTCATGGAAAGCGACCCATGATACGTTGTTTGACGGAAGCGCAGGGGTGGTTCCCGTGTTGTAGTACGTCCATGTTGATCCGTCGAACAACGCCGCTCCGCCGGCCAGCGTGCCGATGAGGATTATACGGTTCGCATACGCCGCCGACGGGTCCTTGTAGACCGCTACGCTCGTGACGATGTTCGAAGGGAGGTTGCCGGCCACGTGGTCCGTGTACGTAGTGAAGCTCGTCCCGCCGTTGGTCGTGACCGCGAGCCCGTATGTGGTTGCTATTGCATATGTGTTCGAGTTGTTCGATCCGTTGAAGAAACACGCGGCGGTTGAATTGAAGTCGGGTGTGGAAGGAGTCGAGGCGCTCGTGCTCGGAAGCAAATGGCCGTCCACGTGCCCGATTGTGAAACTACCGCTAGTGCGGTATTGGACGCCCGCCTTGAGCAGGACTCCGCCGGTATCAGCGGCGTTGGGAGCCGGGCTTGCAAACAACCTCCTGTCGCCCCCCGTGTTGCTTGCGTTGTCCCAGTACGCGCAGGCCTGGGCCTCGGAGTTCATGTGAGGCAGATAGACTCCGAAGGACGTCCTTGTAATCGTGGTTCTCGTGGCCCAGTTGTCCGTGGTCGCGACAACCCCGCCCTGGGTGGCGAACATGTAATGCGTACCTGCGGCATTGCCGCCGAAGTAGGCGCATCCCCGGACGTTGTTGTTAGGCAGGCCGTTCCCTGTAGTATAGAGGGTCCAGGCTCCGGCGCCCAGCGCCTGCAAACCCGTTCCCCTCGCTCCGCCAGCCGACGTCCCGCAAACCAGTCTCAGGTTGGTTGCAATCGGTGATCCCTGGTCGAAGGAGACCGATGTGACGTTGTTTCCTGGAATCGACCCGCCTGCCTGGTTGTAGGTCGTAGCCGCGGCGGACAGCCTGCGCAACCTCAACCCGGTGCCCCACCAGCCGTATGCAAGGTAATCCATGCTCGCCGTACCCCTGTATACGTCGATGCACCTGATGTCCTGGTTGTTCTCTATGTTGCCGGTCCAGGTTCCGCCCGGGGGAGCGGCTCCCGTATGCGTGTTGACGTCTCCGTTGGGATTGGCTGTGGAAACGGCGAAATTCGTGCCGTCGTAGAAAGCCACTCCTGAAACGATTGCGCTTCCGCTCAGGTTCCCGGTGCAGTTCTGCCAGCCCGTACCGCCGTTGCCCGTCCATGCAAGGCCGGTTGCTGATCCGATGAGCATGTAGACGTTGCCGCCCGAACTCAGGACGGCTACCGCCCGCACATCGTCTCCGATTGCCGGATATGCCCCTGCACCGCTCTTGAACCACGTCCATGTCGTCCCGCCGTCAGCAGTGTATGCGGCCCCGTCCCTCGTTCCAATCAGCAGCCGGTTGCCGTTCGCGTCGTTGGGATCCATGGATACTGCCGTGATGTCTGCGCTCGGGAGGACGGCAGGCGGCCTGGCGAGGTGCCCGGTCGTGGCCGGGTTGCCGTTGTATCTCGTGAAGCTCTGTCCTGGGTTGGACGTCCCGTTCGTCGTCACCTCCAGCGCGCCGGTTATTACGTTCCCGTTCTTGATCCCGCATGCGATTGAGAAGTAATCGGCGGTGGCCATTTTGGAATGCCATGCCACCCAGTTCGTTGAGTCGGAAATGATGTTGGCGAAAGGTGGTGCGGAACCCGTGTCGATGTCCTGATAACTAGTCCCGCCGTCCATGGTAATCAACGCGCCTGTCGCCGTGGCGACCGCCCAGCGCGTCGTGTTGTAGAAGGCGGCATTAACGACCGATTGGGTGTTGGTGATATTGGTATAACCAGTACCATCATTGATAGTGATCACAGCACCTTCGCCGTTGTCTGAACTTCCAATGATATATGTATTTCCGGTTGTGTCTGCGTTGCAGAATCTGACGACTCTGTCAGATTGTGTATTTCCCCATGTTCCTGATTGCTTCATTGTGAAGCCTGTGCCGCCGTTTGTTGTCTTGAATGAGGCGCCGTCAAATCCCCAACCGTTCGTTGTGCATGCGATAAGGAAAGTCTGGCCTGTGTTATTATCCAGGAAATCGCAGCTTCTCACCAGGTTGGTATCGTCATCGCCGCCGGGTTCTCCGGGCGTGAGATTGGTAGAATCAAAAACAGTTGTGCCCGTGGGGTAGATATAGAGGCATCCCCCACCGGTATTCCAGTTGTTTGGATCTGAAGATGCAATCAGTATGTATCCTGGGGTGCTGACACCGTCGCAGAAATCCGCGTCCCAGACGTAGTTGTGGCCCGGGAGCGCCGGCGTGGATGAAGTTGTAAGGACGGTGAAAGAACTGCCGGCATTATACGTAATGGCGCAGCCCACGTTGGTTCCGATGATGAACGTATTTCCCGTGGATGTTGAGTGGTTGTAGAAATCCACGCATGTGATGTTGTTCGATGGGAAGTTGGAATGCGTGTAGACGTTGAACGCGGTCCAAGTCGTTCCGCCGTCCGTGGTCAGGAATGCGCCCGAGGCGGCTGTGCCGACCAGAATCCTGTTCGCGGTGGCCGTCGCCCCGCCTTCCCAGTAAGCCACGCACGTTACGACGTCCCCGCAGGAGAAGAACGATCCGGGATTCTGGGAGAGCTGCACGTTGCCGGGGCTCGTGATTGCGTCCGTGTTCGCGAGCGATTGCTGCAGGAAGTCGCCCCAGGACGAAAGCCTCCACATCTGGACGGTTCCGATGAAGAACTGAGGTCTTGGAGTCGGGTTGTTGTACGAAGAGGTCCCGTTCGTGACGATGACGTCGAAGCTGCCTGTCGTCGCGATCGCGGGTATGTTGATGTTGATGCTGGAAGCGGTCGAGCTGTTCACGGCGCAGTTCGTGATCGGCGTGGTCCCGATTTGAACCGTCACGTTTCCGGCTTCGAAAGAGCTGTCGGCGCATGCGACTACGACTCCATTGGTCGCTACTCCCTGGATTCCGTTCGGAGGAACCACGGAGTTCGGCAACGGCCTGTAGCTCACGTAGCGGTTCGTGTTCGAAGTCTGGGTATCCGGGTTGGTCACCACTACCGAGTTGTTGAGCAGACCTGACATCAGGTTCGCCGCGGGAAGCGTGCAGGTGAAGCTCGTATACGGAGGTCCGCCGCCGACCCATGTAGGCGTTACCGCGACTCCGCCGATGGTCACGGAAGATCCCGTGCCTGGCCAGAAGTCGGTCCCTACGACCGTGACGAGCGTCTCGCCGGAATATCCCGGGTAGGTCGTGAGCCCGCCGACGGATGTAATCTGGGGCTGATTGCCCCTGTACGTCCAGCAGTTGGCCTCGCCCCAGTTGGAGTCGGCGTTCGTGACCCTGACCGCCACGAGGCCCGGCGCGGTGTACGCAGGAGTCGTGCATGTGAGCGTCGTGCTGTTCGTGACCGTGACGAGCGTGGCAAATACACTCCCTGCAAACCTTACCGCGGGCTCTGCGGTTGCGCCGTTGACAATCCCGTAGAATCCCGTGCCGGTCACTGTTACCGTTGTGCCGCCTGCCATCGGGCCGTAGGCGTTGCTTGATCCGTCGAGGCAGCTTACGACCGTCGGAGCCGCTGCCGTGTACGTGAAGGTCTGGTAGGGCGCGACTTCCACCGTCGTATCGGGGTTGGTCGCAATCGCGTTGCGCGGTCCCGGTCCGGGGCCTGCTGGGGTGACGCAGGTAATCTGGCCAATCCCTACTTGCGTATAGTCATATCCCGTGCAGGCCGTGCCGTTGATTGTGAACGTAGTGCCGTTCCAGAAATTGAGGCCCGTGATGACAATCGTCGTGCCGCCCGCCATCGAGCCCGAGGAGGGATTGATGTTGGTGATGTCGGGCGGATGCGTCGTGTCGGTGTACTGGAAACCTTGCGGCGTAAGGGAACCGCTGAGCGTCGAAGTGATGTTCTCGACCGTCACCGCGACCCATCCTATCTGTCCGCCCGAGGCGGGCGAATTGCAGTTGATTGTCGTGGCGCTGGCTGCTGTCAAAGGGCCGACCCACACTGTGCCGAACTGCACCCTCACGTCGTTCACCGCAAGGGAGAAATTCGTGCCCGTGATTACCACAGCCGTGCCTCCGACGATGTCGCCGTTGTTCGGTACCACCGACGTCACCGTGGGCCCGAGCTGGTATTCGATGTTCGTGTAGGAGTCGGTCTGCGTATCCGGGTTTGTGATTATCACGTCGTAGAACCCGACCCCGTTCGGCGGCACCTGGCAGGTGATGGTGTCGGGGTTTGAACCGAGGTTCACGCCCGCGTAGTTGTAGTTTGTGCAAGCCGCGCCGTTAATGGTGATTGTCGCAAGGCTTATGAAGAAGTTGCCCGTGACCGTGATCGTCGCGCCGCCGCCGGTTCCAACCCTGGATGGAGTCACGTTCGTGATCTCCGGCGCCTCGTTGTAGTGGAACACAGCTGCGGCAGTGCCCGGCTGGGCGTCCGGGTTGACTACCCTGACGTCCGCGTCGGTCCCGGCCGTGCCTGCGGGGATTGTGCAGGTAATCGTGGTTGCGTTCACCAGCACCACGCTGGTGGCCGCGGTCCATGTCGGACCGGCGATGCTTCCGAAATCCACTGTCGGCTCGGCAGGCGCGCCCGTGGCCAGGCCCTGGAAGTCGGTGCCCGTAATGGTGACGGATATTCCGCCGCTCGGGTGGCCCCTGTTCGGGTTGCAGGAGGCCGGAGCGGGTGGGACGGCGTAAAGGAAGGCGTCCATGAGCGTGCCGCTCTGGCCGTCCGGGTTGTCAATCGTGACCTGCGCGAATCCCGCGGCATGGGCCGGGAAATCGCAGGTAATCTGTGTGGCGGAGTTCACGACCACGTTCGCGGCAACCACTCCGTCGATGAGCACGATGCAGCCTGATAGGAAGCCCGTGCCGGTGATTTGGACTCCCGTCGTGCCTGCGAGCGGGCCGCCGTAGGGATTGGTCCCCGTGACCGTCGGCGGGCCGCTGTAGGTGTAGCCGTTCGTGAGCGTTGCGGACAGCCCGTCCGGGTTCGTTACGATCACGTTGACCTGTCCTGCGGATCCCGAAGGCACCTCGGCCGTGAGGAGCCCCTCGTCTATGAACATGGTGTTGAGGGCGGCCTTTGATCCGAACCGGACCGAGGCTCCGTCCTGGAACCTGTCGCCCTTTATGGTGACCATGTTTCCGCCGTACCAGATGCCCGTTCCGGGCGTGACGGAAGTCAGAGCGGGTGGCGGGGTCGCGGGGACGCCGTCGTCCTTGCTGTCCTTGCATCCCGCGAATCCCATGACCAGCGGGACGAAGGAGACCGCGATGATCAGGGCCTTGAGAATTCTGGAAGACGCCATAGGAGACCTCCCGAAAATCCGGAAAACCGTTTGAATTTGAAAAGTCCCTGCATTGTATAGCGGAGGAGATCTTTTTTCCAGGAATAATTCGCCCTCCACCGCCGGCGACCGCCGCAGGGACGAGCGGAAAAAAAACGCTGGAATTCCTCCTCCAGCATCTTGATTTTTCACGGTTTCCGTATATACTCTCTGTGTTTTCACGTTCAGCGCCCCGGAGGGTTCGAGGCGACCTGTCCTTTCTTGGATCGTATTGCACGGGTTTCCAAAGCCGGTTCGCAGTACAAATTCAATTCCGAAGAATCTGCGCCATGCGCATTTTATATCCGTCCGGAAGTTAAACGGCCTTCAGCTCGAGGACGGATGGGGAGAGGAGAGGAGATGAGCAATTTCAGGCCTTTCGGGCCGGCCCCGGCCGCCCGCGCCGCGGCCTCGCAGCCGGCACCGCAGTCTGACTGGTGCTGCGTAATTGACAGCAGCCTTGTCAGGGAAAAGATAGTCCTGGTCGAAAGAGAACCCCAGCTCGAGCATGCGCGCATGCTGTTTCCGCAGAACGTGGTCTACACCCACAGCGAAATCGCCATGCTCGAGAAGATGGCTCCGGAATCGATCAGGGGCATCCACGACGTGAAGAAGACCTTCGGGGGTTTCTTCACCAATCTCGAATCGCCGGAATAACCCGGACGAGGGGGTGCCCAGGGGGTCAGACCTTGATTATTGATTTATTTCAGACATTTTCCTGTTTCCCCTCAAGCCGG
>DYIT01000135.1 GCA_020723505.1 Candidatus Kuenenia stuttgartensis | reverse complement strand
CGCCCGAAATAATCATACACGTACGCGGACGCAGGCCAGACCTCGGCCTGCTGGGTTATCGCTCTTCCCGCCTTGTCATAGGTCCAGCCGAGCGTCGTGAAATTGTCCGATGAGCTCGGGCCTGACGGCTCCACGCCCGCCTCCAGCGCCCTCGCTCTGTGCGTAAACAGCACGCGACCAAGCTGGTCGAAGGCCGTATAGAGCTCCGCCCCGTCCCTTGCCATGCTCTTGCGCATGCGGCCAAAGGAATCGAAAAACGCAAGCGAGGTTTTTCCGAACCTGTCCGTTCTCGCCCTCCATTCTTGAAATCTCCCACGTATCTTCATACATCGTAGTCAGATTTGGGAGGTGCAGTTCGCCGGTCGCTTACAATAATTCCGCCTTCTAGTCTGATTTGTCACCACGCACCTTGTCATCGCCTGCGATATCGATTCCGAACCAGCCGAGGACGAAGTCGAACAACTCTGCTACATTAAATCCAACGTTTACGTGTATAAAGCAGGACGCTGAGGCTTGAATCCAGAAATAATCGGTCCATTTAATTTTAAGACGAGGTTCATGACAATAATAATCAGGCGTAAAGACAAAAACTAAAGCAATCTCGTTAAGATTGCTATCTCCCTTTCTTCCTTTATAGTTACTAATTTCAATCTTATAGTTATTCGCTGACGTGAAATAAATTGCTATTATTCCCATGTCTTTTTCAAAAGCGCCTATAATTTGAGCGATTGGTATTCCAAAATACTTCTCATACCAAATCCCAATTTCGCTCTTCCTGTTCAGGCCGGCGACATACCCCTGCCATAACCCGACTCCTCCTCTTAAGGGACCGAACTGCGCGTCGGCGCTGATTCCGAGTCCCGCGCCTGCCGAAAGCCTGAAACAGTCCCCAAAATCCCTGGCACGATTCTCGAAATAGGCGCACCCCTGGGATAGGAGCGATATCAACGTTAGTAGAAAATATTTTCTCATTTGTTCTTTTTATCCTTATTCTTTCCGGCCGACGTCGCCGTGAGCGAGTCGACCATGAAGATGATTTCCCCCGATTGGGATGAAATATTGCCTGCAGAGTCTATTGCGTCTGCATAAATCATGTGCAATCCAATCGTTAAAGGCGATTCAACCTGGAAATTGAACATGCCGGAATTATCGGAGCTTGTATGGGTATAGAAATTCCCGTCAATGAAGATTCTTATCGTGCAATTGGCTTCGGCCGACCCGGTAATCGATCGGCCCCTACGACGGTTGCGATGCCCTACCGACCTCCCGATGCTTCCGGGCGGTTGCGCGAATACACCTACAATTCAATACAGGGCACGGCGCCGTGCGCCTGCGGGATAGCCACAAATGGGTGACGCATGCGTCGCCCATGCGAACGTCCAGTGCGCCGGCTCATTCCGCATCCTTCGCCAGCCGGAACCCGACCTCGGCTATCCTGAGCTTCGCCGGATCGCCGCGCTGGGTCCTTCGCGCCGCCCTGGCCGCGAGCGAAGGATTCTCGTAAGAGGCGCTCGTGCCGCGGATGACGTGCAGCCTCCCCTCGCCCTGCCATCTCGTGGATGTCCACTCCGCCACGTTCCCGGCCATGTTCAGGCACCCGAGCGGGGAGACGTCCCCGGCCGCGGACCCCGCATCCGCGGGCGCCGCCTCGCGCCCCTCCGCAAGCAGGTTCCCGATTCCGCTCTTCCATGCGTCGCCCCACGGATATGAGAGCTGGCGCCCTGTCCGCGGATCATAGGAAGCCGCCACCTCCCACTCCTCCTCCGAGGGAAGGCGCATGCCCCTGAACCGAGCGTACGCGTCAGCCTCGAACCAGGACACGTGGGCTACGGGCTTGTCCGCCGATCCCGGGGGAGGCCCGCCGCGAAACCAGTTGCCCGGCGACCTGGCCGCTCCCTCGCGGTCCAGGAATCCGGACACCGCCTTCCAACCCTCGGGATCCCACAAGCCTTCGTTTTCATACCCCCGAGCTTCCACGAACTTCGCGAACTCGGCGGCAGTGACTTCGCGCTTCGAGACGTAGAACGCACGGAGTCCCACCTTCCGCGGCGGATTTCCGGCCTCGCCTTCGCGGCCCACGGGATAGGTTCCTCCCCTTACGTAGACCATCCCTGCCGGAGTTCTCTCGATTCTCCCGATTTCAGCGGCCTCGGCCGCGAACTCGGCATCGCCCGCGAAGAGCTCAAGCCCCTTCCGGACCGCGTCCCCGGCCGATTTCAGGTCGCCTGCCTCCAGCGATTTCCTCACGTCCGACAGAATCGCGGACCTGCGCTCTCCCCTGCATGAATCGAGGCGGTTTTGGAGGCGCGCCATGAGCTCAGGCAGGTTCCCGGCGGCCGTGACCGCCCGGCCCAGCAGATCAATCGCCTTCTCAATCCTGCCTGCCGCCTGTTCCGAAATCGCGCCCTTCTCGAGGCCGAGCGCCGTGGATTCGGCAATCCTCGCGTCGAGATCGGGACTGCTTTTTACTTCGGCGGCCTTCCGGTACAGGTCCGAAGCCCTCTCGAAGTCCCCGGCCGAAAAAGCTTCCTCCGCGGACCTGCGGAATCCCTCGTAGCTCTCCTTTTCGGCAAGCTCCTTGCCGATGCGTTCCGAAAGGCGCCTTATTCGCTCATCATGCGTGAACAGGGACTTGAGTTCCGCCGCCAGATCAACGGCGCCGGCGAGGTCGCCGGATTTCCTCATGGACTCCGCCCTTGCCAGGCACCGGTCGAACACCTTCGCAACCTCTCCCTTCAGGAACGACGACCAGCGGATGTCCCCGGCCTGGACGTCCAGCAGCTCTTTCAGCGTCGCCAGGCAGGAACCATCCCCGGCTTCTGAAATGGCAGCGGACGCGCGGGCCAGCCGCGCCTTGTCCGCTGCGGCGGAGGCGTCGCCGGGGCTTGAGAGCAGAATCCCGTCGACAAGGCCGGCAGCGGAGCCGAAATCCGCCCTCCCGAGCGCCTTCTCGAATCGCACGCGGAGATCGAGCTCGCGGCCGAGGGATTTGCCGGCATCCCGGGCTTCGGACTCCGTCTTCTCCCAGAAACCCCTGCCGAACGACGCCTCCAGCCCGTCGAGGGCCTTTGAATGCATACCTGCCTTTTTCAGCCCGGCCGCCTTCGAGAGGATTCCCGCGACTTCGAGAAGCTTCGGACCCTTTCCGGACGGATCCGCGGCGGCAGCGCGGGAGAATTTCTCCATCGCGGCCTCGAACCTGCCCGTGTCCAGCAGGCCCATGCCTTCCGCAATCCAGGTTTCCGCCTGCGGTTGGGCGGCAGGAGCGGCGGCGGGCGACCCGGGCCTGGGCGCGAAGAAGACCGCAGCCGCAGCGGCAATCAGCGCGGCCAAAACCGCTGCCGCCGCGGCAATGCGCCTCCTCCTGGTCCTCCTCGACGTGTACATCACCGCCCTTCCCGCGGAGATATCGTCGAGGTGATCGAGGACCTCGTCGACCGTCTGGTACCGCTCGGCGGGATCCTTGGCCATCATCCGCTCAACGATGCTGTTGTAGGACGGGTCTATAGAGGGATTGTGCTTCCTGGGCGGCTCCACGTCCTCGCGGAGGTGCTTCAGGATAACCATCATGGGGTTGTCGGATTCGAACGGCTTCCTCCTGCAGAGGAGGTAGTAGAACAGAGCGCCGAGGGAATAGATGTCGGACCGCCTGTCAAGCTGCTCTCCCCTGCACTGCTCTGGCGACATGTACTGCGGCGTGCCGATGAGCGACCCTTCGACCGTCAGGTCCTCCTCCTTCTCCAGGCTCTTGGCCACGCCGAAATCCACGATCTTGACGCGTCCGTCCGAAGCGATGAGCACGTTGGCCGGCTTCAGGTCGCGGTGGATGATGTTGTGGTCGTGAGCCTCCTTGAGCCCCCTGCAAATCTCCTTCATGATTCTGAGCATGCGCTCGGCGTCCATGGGGGGGCCGCGCCTTATGACGTCCTCGAGGTCCGACCCCTGCACGTATTCCATCTCGATGAAGTAGAGGCTCTCCTCCTCTCCGACGTTGTATATCTCGACGATGTTCGGGTGCCTGAGCTTGCCGAGGCTCTCCGCCTCGCGGAAGAACCTCCGGACCCGCTCCGGATCGGGGTTGAAGGACTTCGGGAGGATTTTGACCGCCGTCTCGCGCTTGATTCCCGTGTGGACTGCCTTGAAGACCGCTCCCATCCCTCCGCGGCCCAGCATGGAGGTTATGAGGCACTGGCCGATGGTCCTGCCTATGATGTCCTGCAGGATTTTCCGCTCGGACACCTCGCCGCCCATCTTCCTGGCCTTGCCCGCGGCCGCGGCAGCCTCGGCCTCTTTCTTCTTGTCTCCGGCCATGCCGGCGCTCCTTTCCACTCCCTTGCAGGGAGAAGAGTCTATATCAGCATCCTGGATTTATGTAGAAAAAAGCCGCGCGCGAAAGCGTCGAAGCCGGTCGCAGTTCCTTGAGGAATGCAATCCGGAGAATCTCGTTGCCTGGCTTCCAATCTTCATTCAAAATGCCAGCGAATGGAACCGGGGACAAGGGGGAAGGATTCAGAGGCGCAATGGCTGCAGGCGAAGCCAACGTCATCCTCATCATCGCTGCCGCCGCTCTGGCGGCCCTGGCCGTGCCCGGCTTTTACGCGGCCTGGCTTTTTCTCGGCGCGCGCGCGGCCGCGAAATCGGGAGACGTCGAGAAAGCAGCCGCTTTCGAGAAGAGAATCGGCAGCGTGTTCCGTCTCGGCTCGTTCTCGAAGCGCCGTCTCTTCAACCTGTACCTGGCCGCGGGAAGCAAGACGCCGGAAGCGCTGGAAATCTACGGGGCGGGCCTGGACTTCGCGCATGACAGGAAAGCGGCCGCGGCGGCCATTGCCACGCTGCTGAGGAAGGACGACATCGGTTCATGCGAATCCCTCTGCAGGTCTGTCTTCGGCATCCTCTACGACGGCGGAGTACGGACGCCGCTGGTCTGGGAGATGGCGAAGGAAATCGCGATTCTCGACGGCGACGAGGACAGGGCCGTCGCCATTCTGAAGGAATGGATGTCGGAACTCCCGTCGCGCGAAGTGTGCACCGAACTGCGCGACCTCCTTCTCCGCAGGGAGGACGTGTCGCCCGAGGCCGAGGATGTCCTGAGGCAGAGCCTCGAATACGAGGGAAGCCACGCGGAGACCGTGATGCGCCTGTACAGGCTGCTCGAGCACAGGTGGGACACGTCGGACGAATCCCTGGAAGTGTACGGGAAGGCCATAGAACTGGATCCCGAGCTCGAGTGGGCCAACTGCGCCGCTGCCGAGATCCTCGCCCGAAGGGGGGAGAAACGCGAGCTCATACCCCTCTACGTCAAAGGCCGCCGGTACGACAAGGCCCTGGAAACCGTCATGGGCGTCTTCGGTCCCAAACCCGAGGACCCGTGGGCGCTCGGATGGCTTTGCGAAATCGTCATGCGGACGGAGAAGGCGGACCCGGTATCGCTCGGCATATGCCACAGGTACGTCGACACGGGACCCTCTGACCTGAGGGCCTTCAAATACCTCTTCAAGACCTACAACGACCGCCGCGACAGGAATCCGGAGGCGCTGAAGATATTCGAGGAATACCGCCGCCGCTTGCCCGAGGATCCGGAAGGGCTCAGGGCCCTGGCCAAGGCGTACCGCGACACGGGCCGCATCAGGGACGCCGTCTGGCTGCTCGAGGAAGGGCTGGAGGAGTTCGCCGGCGACCTGAGCGTTCTCAGGGACCTCGCGAGGATGGTCCGGAAGCACGAGATGAGGTCCGGCAAGTCCCTGCACAACATGGCGGCGTACCTGGATTTCGAATGGGATCCGGACATGGCTTCCTTCCTCAGGGACGTGTGCCTCAAGGGGGAGGCGCCGCCCGATCTGCGCCAGAGAATCCTCAAGAGGCTTGTCGAGAAGGATCCGACCGACTCGGAATCCCTGAAGGCGCTGGCCAGGATTTATCTCGACCAGAAGAACTCGGTCGAGGGCATAGAGACGTTCCTCAGGCTGGCCGGCCTTGGCCACGAGCCCCCGTGGGTCGTGAGGGGCCTTGCCGACCTTTATTCCATCTCGGACGCCTCGGGCGAGAGCGCCGAGCGTTCGTACGTGAGGGCCGTGAACACGGGGGTGGCCGGCGACAGGGTCATCACGTCGCTCGCCGGCATCCTGGCGGCGAAGGGCCGGAAGGATGGATTCGCCATAGAAATCGCGAGGCGGGCCTCCAATCTGCCGGACTGCCCGTCGGGAACGATGCTGCACCTTGCCGGCGCGTATTTCGAGTCCGGCATGTTCGACATGGCCGCGTCGATTTGCCGCCGGGTGCTCGACAGGGAGCCGGGCAACGTGGAGGCCGAGCGCTGGCTGGGCAAGGCCCTTACGAAGTCCGGCGCGGACACGGGCGCGTACAAGACGCTCGAAAAGGTGCGCATTGAGCGTCCAGACGATCCGGGCGTGCTGGCGGAGCTTGCCGAGGCATACGCCGCCGCCGGCATAGCGGACGAGAAGTCGTTCTTCGTGTACGAGGAGTTCCTGGCGCAGTCCCCGCAGGATGCGCGTCTCGCATCGGACGCCAGGAAGCTGCTCGGCGCCGCCTCCTTCAGGACAGGCAGATACGACAGGGGTTTCGCCGTCCTCGGAGAGCTGTACGCGTCGTCGCCGGAGCATGCAAGGGGGCTTGCGCTCGCCGCGGCGGGCGAGCTTGCCGTGCCGAGGGAGCGGGAGAAGCTGGCGGCGATGGTGCTCGACGCCGGCGACGTCGGAATCGCGCATGGAATCCTCATCGACCACGTCCGCCGGTACCCGGACAGGGCCGATTTCGCGGTGGACCTCCTCCGGAAGGCTCGCAGGAGCAGGCCGGAATCCCTCGGGCAGGTCATGGACGCGTTGGAGGAGATGAGGTCCCTGGGTCCGCCGACGGTGCGGCTGCTGTCCGAACTCGCCTCGGGCAAGCTGTTCGCGGGCGACCTCGACTCCGCTTCGAAGAGCTGGCGTGATCTCATGTCGGTCACCCACGACGCGGAGAGCGAAGGCCCGCCTTTCGGAGCCGTCCTCGGAGAGGGCAGGGCCTCGCTCCCGGACCCCGCAGCGTCGAAACTGCTGGGCAAGGCGCTCAAGCTCCTCAAGGGCGGCGTTGCGAACGAATCCGTCCTGCTGGTCGCGGGAAGGCTCTTCCTCCGCAAGAAGAACCCGAAGAAGGCGGCGGCCTACCTGGCCCGCGCGGCGGAGCTGGCTCCTGCGGACAGGGAAATCGCCCACTTCCTGAAGGCGGCTTACAGGAAGGTCCTGGCGGATTCGCCGGCCGACCAGTCCAGGATGCGGCTTGCCGACATCCTCATGGCCGAGGAGAACTGGGACGAGGCGATAGTCGAGCTCCAGCGCATAATAAGGCAGCGCAGGCAGGCGAGGCAGGCGATCATCAAGCTTTCCAGGTGCTTCCTCGAGAAAGGCCACCCGACGGTAGCCTGCAGGGAAATCGAGAAGGCCCTGGAGGGGACCGAGCTCGACGCGGCGAACATGGAGGTCTACTACACGCTGGCCGTCGCATACGAAGCCGCCGGCGAGAACGACAAGGCAATGCACACCCTGGAACGTCTCGGTTTCCTGGACTACAACTTCAGGGACGTCCGCCGCAAGCTCGACGACCTGAAGAGGGCGGAGGCGTCCCGCGCCGCCGTCTCGCGCGGAAACTACGGAACTCCTGCCGCCGCGCGGGTCACAATCGGCGATTTCGAGACCGGCGAGTACGAAGCGCCGGCCGCCAGGGGGGAAAGGTTCGAAATCCTGGAGGTGAGGGGCCGGGGAGGAATGGCGTCGGTCTACAAGGCCTTGGACCACGAGTGCAATCCTCCCCTCCTCGTGGCCCTAAAGATCCTTCAGGACGAAATCGCCGGCAGCGAGAAGGCCGTGAAGATGTTCAAGAGGGAGGCTGCCGCCACGATGAACCTCGTGCACGAGAACATCGTGCGGGTCCTCTCCTCCGGCGACGACGGCGGGCGGAAGTACATCGCCATGGAATACATCGAAGGCCCGGATTTCGCCGCGCTCCTGGACCGCGACGGGCCGCTCAGCCCCGCGCTCGTTCTCAAATACCTGAGGCAGATCCTGGGCGGCCTTGCATACGCCCACGGAAAGGGGGTAATCCACAAGGACATCAAGCCCAGCAACATCATGCTCACCAGTCTCGATGCCCAAGGGATTGTGAAGCTCACGGATTTCGGCATAGCCAGGGTCGTTTCCGACGAGATGAATGTGACGCAGACCCTGAGCATCAGGGGAACGCTGCCGTACATGTCGCCGCAGCAGATAAGGGGCGAGCCCGCGAACGAGGCCGACGACCTGTATTCGCTCGGCGTCACCCTGTACGAGCTGGTCTCGGGCAGCCCGCCGTTCATCCGCGGCGACATCGCGTACCAGCAGGCATACGTTGATCCGAAACCGGTCTCCGAGGCGGCCAAGGAAGTCCCGGAGGAACTGGGGAAATTAATCATGCGCTGCATCGAAAAGGAGCCTTCGCGCAGGTACGCGAAGGCGGAGGATATGCTCGCAGAATTGCAGGCCGGCCACGGCGCCTGAAACCGAATCGTCCGGGTTGTATCACGCGCCTCGCGCATCGCCCGGAATTGTTGAACTTTAGGTTCGCATCGCCGATACTTGACCTCAATGCAGGAGCACGAAATCCAGCGAAATCCCGGAATGCCCCCCGCTCCCGTCGAAAGCGGCGAAGGGTCCATGATGCTTGCCGATGCCGGGGTCTGCGCCCTGTTCGCCGCGTCGGGCGCGGCCGCCCTGGTATACCAAGTCGTCTGGACCCGCATGATGATTCTCGTATTCGGGTCCACTTCGCTGGCCGTTTCATCGATTCTCACCGCTTTCATGGCCGGGCTCGCCGCCGGCAGCTATGCGGCCGGCAGGAAAGCCGGATTAATCCGGCGGCCCCTGCTCGCGTACGGCGCAATCGAAATCTGCATCGGTTTGACCGCGTTGTCCGTACCCCTTCTTGTCCCGGCGGTCGGAATCCTGCAGAAGGCCGTCTGGGACGCGTTCCATCCGCCGTTCCTCATCCAGAGCGTCGTGCGATTCGTCCTGGCATGCGCGCTTCTCCTGATGCCCACGGCCCTCATGGGGGCGACCCTCCCCGTTCTCGCGCGCCGTTACGCGGGCCGGGGAGGCCGCCAGGGATTCCGGCTGGGAATCCTGTACGCGGCGAACACGTCGGGAGCCGTCGCCGGCGCCGCGCTCTCGGGCTTCGTGCTCCTGCCTGCTCTCGGCGTCGAGGCCACGGTCCGGGCGGCTGCCGCGGCCAGCATCGCCGTGGGCGTAGCGGCCGCCGTTCTCGGGGCAAGGCGGGCCGGAAGACAGGCTCCTGCCGTTGCCGCGTCAGACTCGGGCGGAGCGCGGCGCGGCGCCCCGGAGCCGGCCTCGCCCGTTCGGCTGCCGTTCCCCGTGCCGTACGGTCTTGCGGCGGCGGTTTTCGCCTCCGGATTCGCCTCAATGACCCTCGAGGTCGTCTGGAGCAGGATTCTCGGACTGCTGGTCGGGTCGTCGGTATATGCCTTTTCCATGGTCCTGGCGATTTTCCTTTCCGGCCTCGCCGCCAGGGCGGCAGCCCTGCTGAAGACCCGCCTTGGGGAAAGGCCCGCCCGTCTGCTCGTTCCTGCCTTCGCTGTCGCGTCGCTGGCCGTGTTCGCATCCATGCTCGCCATCGGGGAGCTTCCACGGCTGTTCCTGAAGTGGGCGAAGCGGCCGGGCATCGAGACGCCCCGCGGACTCATGGAGGAATTCATCGTCTCGAAGGGATGGGCCACTCCCGAACAAATCGGCGAGGCGGTCGCGGCAGCCGATTCCGACGAATTCCGCGAGCCGTCCGAGCCCGCCCTCTCGGTCGCGGACGCGCTCAGGCAGGCCGGGGTCATCGGCGAATCGCAGCAGAGGGACGCCGGCATCCACGTCAAGCGAGTCTCGGCCGGGAGGACGTACAATAGGTTCCTGGCCGGGCAGGTCATCATGGCTTTCGCAGTGCTGTTCGCGCCGGTGTTCTTCATGGGCATGGTTTTCCCCCTCGCGCTGGCCTCGGCGGCGGGAGGCGCCGCCGGTCCCGCAGCGGGCGCAGGCAGGCTGTACGCGTGGAACACGCTCGGCTGCATCATCGGGTCCTTCTCGGGCGGCTTCGTGCTGGTCCCGCTCGTCGGCGCGGCGGCCTCGGTGTCGCTCATGGCAGCGCTCTACATGGCGTTCGTCTTCGCCGCAGCCGCGAAGGCCGCGAGATCCGGACCGTCACCGGCGTCGGTCGGCGCGGCGATCGCCGCCGCCCTGGCCTGCGCGGCCCTGCCCCTTCTCTCCCCGAAGTGGGACGGGCTCGTCATGTCCTGCGGTATCTACCAGTACGCGTTCCGCGACAGGATTCCCGACGGCTCGCGCGAGTCATTCGACCGGGAGTTCGTCGCGGGCAACAGGCTGCTCTTCTACAAGGACGGCCTCACGACCACCGTGACGGTCGTAGAGGAGAAGTCGGGGAACGTCTTCATGGCAACGAACGGCAAGACCGACGCGTCGAGCAGAGCCGACCTGTCCACGCAGGTGCTGCTGGGGCAGATTCCGATGGCCCTGGCGCCGTGCAGGGACGACGTTTGCATAATCGGCTACGCTTCCGGAGTGACCGTCGGGTCGGTACTTACCCATCCGGTCCGCAGGGCCGTGGCGGTCGAAATCGAGCCGGCCGTGGTCGAGGCGTCCCGCTTCTTCGACGGCGTGAACGGGAGGCCGCTCGACGACCCGCGGCTTATGGTCGCCACCGACGACGGCCGCATATACCTCGCCCTGTCCGGGCGGAAATTCGACGTCATCGTCTCCGAACCCTCAAATCCCTGGATGACAATCGCATCGAACCTGTTCACCGGGGAGTTCTTCAGGATAGGAAAGGAGAGGCTGAAGCCGAAGGGCCTGTTCTGCCAGTGGATACAGCTCTACTGCCTGGACACCGTGAATCTGCGCAGCCTCATAGCGACGTTCAAGTCCGTCTTCGGACATGTCTCAATCTTCTACACGAAGGAGATGGTCGACATGCTCCTCATCGGATCGGACGAGCGCGTCTTCCTGGACGCAGCAGAAATCCGCCGGCGGGTCGAAGAGAAAGAGGTTGCCTCCGACCTGGACCGGGTAGGCGTTTCCTCGGCCGCCGATCTTCTTTCCCGGTTCATAATCGGGCCCGACGAAGTAGCGGCTTTCTCGGCCGGCGCGAACCTCAACACGGACGACAACGCGCTCGTCGAGTTCTCGTCGCCGAAGACGCTCTTCACGAGCTTCCACGTGGAAATCCAGCAGATGATGATTGAGGCCTCGGCAGGAATATCGAAATACATGAAGGATTCCGGGGAGGACGCCCGGGCCAGGGCGGGCTTCCTTGCCGAGATTGCGGAAAGCGCGATGAGCCAGTCCGACTCGCTCGAAGGCCTGGCAAGGAGGTTCGCGCAGGATTCCGCCGACCTGGACCCCCAGGGAAGGGGGAAGCTCATCCTTGATGCGCTTTCGAGCGGGGAAAACTGATCCGCCCGAAAAAGAACTTTCTTTAACCCGGATAATTCACGAAGGAACGTGAATTATCCGGGGGCCGGGCGCGC
>DYIT01000134.1 GCA_020723505.1 Candidatus Kuenenia stuttgartensis | reverse complement strand
CCGCCCGAAGATTCCGGACTCTTCGCCCCTGCATCCGCCTCCCACAAGTGCCGAGATCTTCCGGGACTTCGCAAAGTCGAATCGATCCCGTGGGAGGCGAATGTGTCGGCGGCCTTCCGGCACTTCGCCGATATCGTCCGCAGAATAGCCCCCAGAGATATCATCAGCCTGCCCTGATTTGTATAATTCACAGTCAATGTTTGAGTCCTGAACGTCTAGGCGCCGGCGGGCTGCCGCCCATGCGCCGCGGATTGAATCGAAGGAGATTCCCATGAAGATGCTTCGGAAGCCCGGGGTCGCCCTGCTCGCATCGGTTGTTATCGCCGTTTCCTGCTGCGCATGCATGGCCGAGGAGAAGGTCCTGGACGACTCGTGGTTCGCGATGTACATGATGAACGCGAAGATTGGCTGGTCGCACGACAGGACGGTCCAGAGGGACGAGGGCGGCAAGAAGACCTATGTCACGTCGAGCGTTTCTGAAATCAAGATGAACCGCATGGGCACCGTAATCGAAATCTCCGAGTCGTCCGTCGTCGTCGAGGACGAGAACGGGGCGCTTGTTTCCTTCGAACAGTCCGAGCGCCAGAGCGCCATGGAGAAGAAGACGGCAGGCCGTCTCGAAGGCGGGAAGATTGTGTGGACCACGACGGTCGGCAAGGGCGAGGCGAAACAGGAGTCCGCTGACTGGACCGAGGGGATCCTCTGCCCCTATGCGGCTCTCAGGTTCCGGAAGAGCAAGGGGCTCGAGGCCGGAGTGAAGTACTCGACCAGGGAATTCCTCTCGAAGGCTCCGGATGCGGCTGCCGAGGTCGCAATCACGGTTAAGGGCCGCGAGGACGTGGACGTTATGGGCGAGAAGAAAAACCTCGTCCGCCTCGAGATGCGGATGAAAATGAAGGGCATGAACATCCCCATGGTTACGTGGGTGTCGTCTGAATGGACCGCCTGGAAGATCAACAGCATGGGCGTGATCGACATGTTCAGGCTCCCGAAGGAACTCGCACAGGCCAAGGGGGAGGTCAAGGAGGTCTTCGTCCAGACGATTGTGTCTCCGGACAGGAAGATTGAGAACCCGAGGGCGGCGAGGCGGCTCAAGTTCCGGCTGGAGATGGACGACGATGAGATACTCGCCACCCTTCCCCAGGGCGGATGCCAGAAGACGCTGGAAAAGGGGCCTGGATTCGCGGTCCTGGAGACCATCGCCGCCGAGCCCGCCGCGTGCCCGAAAAGGCCGGTGAAAGCCGAAGGCATGGAGGCGTTCCTCAAAGCGTCGACCTATCTGGACAAGGACGACGCGAAGGTGAAGGAGCTCGCCGAGAAGGCCGCGGGGTCGGAGGAGGACTCGCTCGCCGCCGCGCGGAAGATTGAGAAATGGGTGTGCGACAACATAAAGAAGAAGAACTTCGGGGTCGGTTTCGCGACTGCCTCCGAAGTCGCCCGAAACCTCGAGGGCGACTGCTCCGAACATGCCGTGCTCCTTGCGGCCATGTGCAGGGCGGCCGGGATACCGTCCAGGGTGCTCGCGGGAGTCGTGTACGCGGACTTCCTGGCCACGCGCGAGAGGCCGGACGTGGGGGGCTTCGGCTTCCACATGTGGGCCGAGGTGTGGGTGGGCGAATGGGTCGCCCTCGACGCGACCATCGGCGCAGGCTATGCGGACGCCACGCATATCGCCCTTGCAAGAAGCGGCCTCGAGTCCGAATCATCCATGTTCGAGCTCGTGCCAATCGGAACGTACCTGGGAAGGCTGAAAATCAAAGTCCTGGGCGAGTGAGCTCGAAGAAGCCGGAAGGTGGATGCCTCGCGCTGCGATTATGCTGAAGTTCAGCTACAGACTCATGGGCTTTCGAATTCCGGCCTTCTGCTCTCGACTTTGGACCTTGGACTTTTGACTTCGGACTTTCGACCAGAGACTTCTAACATGGCTTGATTGTCCCGGATTTCCCTTGATTCCCCTGCCCGCATCCATATACTGATCCGCGAGCTGCGGGCGTAACGCGCTCCGCAGCCTGAGACTGCCATGCTGCCGCCGAATCGGCTTCGCCGGTCCGGAATCGCCGGGGACGATTCGGCTTTGACTGCGTCCCGATGTTCTACTGCGTCGGTCAGCATCTGATTGCGCGCGGATTGCGGTGGGTCGTGTCCGACCACGACGGCGGGGAAGTGCTCGACCTCGCCGGCGCAGAACCAGCGAACCGCGGCATGAAGATAAAGGTGCTCGCGTCCGTGGACAGGCCTGAAATCCCAGGCGTCCGCGAGGCCGAATGGCCCGGAGAGGGCTGCTTCTCGCTTCCTGTGGAGTGGAGGGCGTTCCACGAGGCGTTCGTAATAGGCAATCCCGATGCCCGCGGCCTGGACGCGTTCTTCGGCAGAGTGAGACGCGAGCCATACCAGCTCGAGCCGCTGAGGCGCATACGAAGGCTTCCGGAACCGCGTCTGCTGATTGCCGACGACGCCGGCATGGGAAAGACCGTCGAGGCGGGAATCATTCTCTCCGATTTCATGGCCCGGGGTCTCTGCCAGCGCCTGCTCGTGGTGGCCCCGAGGGGGCTCGTGGGCCACTGGCGGTCCAAACTCCTGGCGATGTTCGGAATAGAAACGGAAGAGTTCTGCTTGAGGACGGTTTCCGAACTGGCAAGGAGGCTCCCCTCGTACGTAAACCCGTGGATGCACGCGTCGAGAATCGTGACATCCATGGATTTCGCGAAGAAGCCGGGAGTGCTCAGGTCGCTGTCGAGGGCGTTCTGGGATGCGGTCGTATTCGACGAATGCCACCATGCGGCGATGAGGGGCGGAAGGAAGAATCAGAGGCACAGACTGCTCAAGACGCTCTCCGGAAGGTGCAGATGCATCCTGCTCCTCTCGGCGACACCGCACGACGGCACGTTCACGGGCTTTTCGTCCCTGGTCGAATGCCTGGATCCTCTCATCGCATCCGGGGACGGGATTGCTGATCAGGATTCGGCGAGGCAGTTCGTGATACGGCGGCTCAGGAAAGACGTCGGTATTCGGGAGGATTGCAGCCTGCGGAGGGTCGTCAGCGAAATCCGAATCGAGATGGGCGGCGAGGAGAGAACGCTGTATTCGATGCTTGACGCCTATTCGAGAACCGCGGCCGAGATAGCCGGGCAGAACGGCGGAGAAGAGGCGCGCAGCTGCATGGAACTTGCAGAAATCATCCTCAGGAAGCGGTTCGCGAGTTCCCTGCATGCGTTCACGCGCACGCTCAGGGCGCGCATTTCAGCGATTGAAAAGCGGCTGGCCGGCGGGACCGGGGATACATGCGCCTGTCTTCTTCCGGGAATCAAGCCCGTCGAGCGGATTCCCGCCTCAATCGGAGAGAGGCATCTAAAGGCGGAACTCGAAGCGCTCGTGGCCATGCAAGAGAAAGCGGAAGCCATCTCGCCGGAATCAGAGTCCAAAACCGCAGCGCTCGCGGCGAAACTTCGGGAAATCCGGGCTGCGAATCCGGCGGAAAAAGTGGTGGTGTTCACTGAATTCAGGGACACGCTCATGCATCTAGCCCGGGGCCTGGGAATCGAAACCCGGCCCGATGCAGTGGAACTTTTCCACGGCGGCATGCCCCAGCAGGCAAGGGACTCCGCTTTGAGGAGATTCCTGAAGTCGGATTGGATTAACCTCATGATTGCGACGGACGCAGCCGGCGAGGGGATAGACATCCAGGACGGGTGCAGGATTCTCATACACAACGAACTGCCCTGGAATCCGAACAGGATGGAGCAGAGGAACGGCAGGGTCGACCGCTACGGCCAGAAGGGAAGGCCCGAGATATTCTATTTCAGGCTCGCAGGAAGCATCGAGTCGGAGGTCCTGTCGGCGCTCTATTCGAAGCTCGATGCCATCCGGAACGAACTGGGTTCAATCTCCGACGTCCTGGGTTCGGTGGACGCCGGTAAAATCGGAGAAATCATCGCACGGGGAGGTCCCGGGCGCGAACTCCTGAAGCAGGGTGTAATCCCCGGATGCGCCGGGAATTTCTCCATGGACCGCTTCAGGGATCCGGATGCGGACCACGGATTCATCGGCGGCCGGAGCCGGGATTCCGACGAATGGGGCGCCGGGCGTTTCGTCCTCGCCGCACTCGAAGTGTTCGGCGGTAGTGCGTCGCCCGCAGGCCCGGATTCGGTCTTTTCGATAAGGACCCCTGATGGATTCGCGAGGCGGTGCGCGGGCGGCGGAGGCGCATGGCTGATAGCTCCCGAATACCCTGAAGCGACGTTCGACAGGGAAATCGGCCTGAGCAAGGTCTCATCCGGGCCGGAGTTCATCCACGAAGGGCATCCGCTGGCGGCGGCGCTGGCATCGAGGCTGAGGGAGCGCAGATTCAACGAATCGTTCCGCGGATGCTCGACTGCTGTTTCGGGAGTTTCCGGGAAGGGGGTGCTTTTCACGTTTCTTCTGACCGCCGCGGTCCGCGGAGGCGCGAGGGCTGTCGATCGCCTCGCATGCGTTCTCGGCAGATCGGACGGGTCGGTCTCGACCGAGAATCCGCGCGCCGTCCTCGAGTCGATTGACGGGCCGCTGCACCGGCCGAGTCGGGATGAACTGGTTGAAGCCCGGAGGATATTCAATCTGACCAGGGGAAAGGCGCGTGAGATGGCCGCGGCCAGGGCGCTGGAATTGGCCGAAGAACTGCGCAAGGACCTCAATCGCCGGGCGGCGGCAAGGCTCGGGGACCTCGGGCAATACCGGGAGGCAAGGGCGGCCCAGCTCGCGCGCCGCTTTTCGCCGGGCGCGGAGAAGGACCTCTTCAGCGCCGCCGAATCGGAATCCAGCGGGATGAGGCTCAAGGAGGAAATGCGCAGGCTCGAAGCGCAGGTAATCGATGCCGCGGAGGCGGCAGAGGCGGAAGCGTCCAGCGAAGTGGACTCGCATGCCGCTGCGCTCGGGATCTGCGTCTTCACGTGAAATGTTCGACAGGATTTCATACGAATCGCCCTTCTCGGCGGAGGGAGGCTTCTTTCTCCAGTTCCTCGCATCGGGCTGGGCGGAACGGGAGATGCACGGGCGCCTGCGCACGGGGGAATCCGACGTCCTGCATCGCATGGTGGCAAGGGCGTGGAGCATGCTCGAACGGAACATGCCCAAGACAAAGGGCATGCCCGCGGTCTTCCACTACTGGTACGGCCCGCTGTTCCGCGCGCTCGGGTACTCGCTCAGGCGCAGGAGCAAGCCGGCGCAAGTCCGCGGGATTGGAACTTTCGACATCGGCTATGGCGTGAAAGGCGATGGCGCCGACAAGGCACTGGTCGTGCTGATGGAACCCGGAAGGAATCCTGACGCCGACTGCATAGGCGCCGGCCTTGAAGCATCGCGTCTTCCCGCCGCAAAGGCGCTGAGGTGCGCTCTCGAAGCAGAGGGGATCAGATGGGGCATTCTGTGCGCGGGGCCGAGAATGAGGCTGATGGACGCCGGACCGCTCGAGTTCCGCGCAATCGAAGCGGACATCGAGGCGCTGCTGAAACGGAACTCGCCGGCCGAGTGGGAGGTGTTCAGGGCGGTCTTCGGCCGCGAAGCACTCGAGGACGGCGCGCTCGAAGCGTTGAACGAGGCTGGCAGGAACTCGGCCATGGAGATGTCGCGCAGCCTTCTGCATGCGGCAGAAACCGCCCTGCTCGCACTGATGAACGGTTGCGTCGCGTCCATGGATTCGAAGGGCCGTAAGCAGCTCGACGGGGCCGGGCTGGAGCGCTTGTTCGGGGAATGCCTCTTCGTCCTCTACAGGATGATCTTCCTTCTTTTCGCCGAATCGAGAGGCATGCTTCCGCTTGAGAACGGCGTTTACAGGTCGGGCTACAGCTTCGAGCATCTCCGGGATCTCGCGGAGTCGAAAGAAGGCGGGGACGGCTCGTACTTCTGGCGTTCGCTGAACGTGCTCTCCGGTCTCGTTTCCGGCGGCGTATCCACTTCGAGGCTCCGGATTCCCGCGTACGACGGGCGCCTGTTCTCGAAGAACGAAACGCCGATTCTGAGCGGCACGGTCGTCCGCGACTCGTTCGTGAGAGAGGCGGTTCTGGCGCTCTCGCTCTCCTCCCACGGGAGGAAGGGAAGGAACCCGTCGCGGTTTTCGTACTCCTCGTTCGGCGTCGCGCAGCTCGGTTCCATTTTCGAGGGCCTCCTGACTCTTGAACCGTTCGCGACAGGGCTTGACGGGGGGGATTTCTGCGGGCTCAGGTCGAGGCCCGGAATCAGAAAAGAAGCGGGCGCCTTCTACACGCCCGAATGGATGACGTCCTTCGTAGTGAGGAAGACGCTCGAACCCCTGGTCAGGGACCGGACGGCCGACGAGATACTGCGGATTCGGGTGCTGGACCCCTCCATGGGCAGCGGAGCGTTCCTGATTCAGGCGCTGCGTTTCCTCGCGGAAGCGTACGGACGGAAGCTCGGGTCCGCTGCAGGCGTGGAGGGAGAAGCCGCGCTCATGAACGCCTCGGAGCACAAGAGGCGCGTGGCCGAGTCCTGCCTCTACGGCGTGGACAGGATGCCGCTCGCGGTCGAACTGGCGAAGGTTTCCGTCTGGCTCGAGACCGCGGAAGCCGGGAAGCCGCTCAACTTCCTCGACCACAGGCTGAGGCCCGGAAATTCCCTGGTGGGGGCATCGATTGAGAAGAATGAAAGCGGCTGGTCCGAAATCGATTTCGTGCCCCACGGCGCCCTGAAAGGCTGGCCGCTCGAAGACAGGGAAAGGCTGAGGGCCGCGATGCGGATTAACTCGGCGGAAATCGACGACGTAAGGTCGGGCCAGCAGCTGCTCTTCACTTCGGCCGGGACCAGCCCTATCCTGGAGAAGCTCCTGGACGAAAGGCGCATGCTTGGCGTCCCGGACGATGACCTCAGGACCGTCCGGGGCAAGCAGAGGATCTTCGAGCGGATTCGGGCCGCCGGGTCGGGATTCGCGGCGCTCAGAACCCTGCTGGACTCGTGGTGCTCGCTCTGGTTCACGGGAAACGGCGCGTCAGGAAAGGACCCGCCCACGACGGGGAAGTTCAGGGAACTGGCGGCGATGCTGCTCTCGCCACGATCCTGCCCTCCGGTCCGTGATACGGCGGACACGGCGAGGATGCTCGCCGGCTGGGCGGAGAAGGAACTGTTCTTCCACTGGGAGCTCGAGTTCCCAGAGGTGTTCGAGGGGCGGAATCCCGGTTTCGACGCCGTGGTCGGGAACCCGCCATGGGAGGTCCTCAAGTCGAAGAAGGCCGAGTTCATGAGGAGCCGGGGGGTGTCCTCGCCCGCGGATCCCGAGGATGAATCTGCCACCGCATGGGGAAGCGCGGCCTGCATGCCTGATCTCGACGCTAGATGGGAGGAATCCATGCGGCGCCAGAAATGCGCGAGCAGATGGTTCAGGCTGTCCGGAAAATTCCCTCATTCCGCGGACGGAGACCTGAACACCTACAAGCTCTTCCTGGAGCGGTCATTCACCCTGCTCAGGAAAGGAGGAAGGATGGGGGTCGTGGTCCCGCACGCCCTCGCCGCCGACGAGGGGGCCGCATCCTTGCGCAGGATGCTTCTCGAGGAATCGTCATTGGAGCACATTTACATCTTCGACAACCGAAAGGCGCTCTTCCCAATCCACCGGAGCTTCAAGTTCGCGCTTGCAGGCCTTGAAAAGGGTGGACGCACCGAACGCTTCGCGACGGCCGCGGGGCTGTCTTCCCAGGAGGACCTCGCGAAAGCGGAACCGCTGGACGTGGAGGTCGCGGACGTGGCGAGGCGTTCGCCGGAAACGCTGTCCATAATGGAATGCGCCTCTGAGGCGGCCGCTTCCCTGCTCGATTGCATCTACGGCCGCAGTTTCCTCGCTTCGATGCGCGATGACTCATGGCGGCTCTCGTTCAGGACCGAGGTCGGCATCTCCGCGGACTCAGCGGTCATCCTGCCGGTCGGGGGGAGGAGAGGCCTCTGGGGAGGACGCGATTGGGTTCCGCTCTGCGAGGGGAAGTCGCTGTGGCAGTTCAGGCCGTGGTCGGCGCCTCCTGCGCACTGCATGGAGAGGAAGGAAGCACTAAGGAAAACCGGAGGCGCGGAGGGCTTCAAGATTGCCTTCAGGAGAATAGCGAGGGGGACGGACGAGAGGATGATGGCCGCATGCGCATTGCCGTCCTTCATCCCCTGCGAGACGAACGCGAGCGTGGCGGTGGTGGAGGGCGGGGGGAAGGACCGGTCGGAACTCCTCTTCAGCCTGGCCGTCTTGAACAGCCTCGCGCTCGAATACGTCATGAAACGGCGCGCGGGCTCGACGCTGAACCTCTTCCACATGCGCCAGGCTCCGCTGCCCGCGCTTGACGCTCGAGACCCGCTCTTCGACGCCGTCGCGGCCCTTTCCGCAAGGCTCGCATGCAATGATCCGGTCTTCTCGGGACTGTGGAAATCGGCCTTCAAGGGGGCATGGAGGAAGAACGGGCTGGAGTCGGGCGGATGGTCTGAGTCCGGCGGATGGAAAGCGCTGTGCCGGGGTTGGAAGCCGGACTCTGGGCTTCAGGGCACGGACGGGTTCGGCAGGGACTGTGGCGACAGGTTCAAGGCCCGCTGCGAGCTGGATGCGCTCGTGGCATTGGCGTACGGTATGGACGGGGAAATGTTCAGGCGCCTCCTGGCGGACTTTGATCCGCTCGGGAGAGCGGAGACCAGGCGGTATGGCGCCTGCCGCACCGCAAGCGGATGCGCCGAAGCCCATGCCAGGCTCTCGGCCGCCTTCGAAGCGCGCGGTCGCGGCAGGCGCCGGTGATTCGATGCTACAGGTTGATGTCCTCGCTCTTCGACTTCTGGAGGTCGCTGCCGCAGAACTGGCAGTAGCGGGCGTACTTCGGATTGTCCTTGCACTTCGAGCACTTGAGCTCGAGCATTATGCCGCAAAGGATGCAGAACAGCCCGTCCTCGCCGTTGTAGTCGAAGCGGCAGTTGTCGTTCGGGCACGTCGGATTCGATTTCACTCCTGAGGGCATTTCCATCTCCTTGAAAAACATTGCCTTGTATTTCGAAACGGCAATAATAGCCGGACCACCCTCCCCCTCGGAGAACATCCCTGAGGATTTTAGGTGTTTGGAGCCATGTGTCAAGGAAATCCGGCCGGCCGGGGACCATCCTTGCTGGTCGAGACGGTAGGCTGCCAGATGAACCTCCACGACGCGGAGACCCTGTCGGCAGAGCTGCGCGGAAGGGGGTTTTCTCTCGCGGATGGGCCCGAAGACGCTGACGTTGTCGTGGTCTTCACGTGCTCGGTGCGCGAGAAGCCGGAGGAGAAGGTGTTCTCGCGGCTTGGCAGGCTCGCGCGCATCAAGAAGAAGAAGCCCGGCATGATTGTCGCCGTCGCAGGCTGCATGGCCGAACGCCTCGGACCCGCGGTGTTCGACAGGGCGCCATGCGTGGACGCCGTGGCAGGCCCAGGATCCCTGGACAGGCTCTGCGATTTCATCGAGAATCCGGTCGCCGGCGGCAGGGCGGTGTTCACCGGATTCGTCGGCGCCGCTGCCGTTTCTCCCGTGGCTCGCCGGGCTTCGGGGGACGGAAGTCACTCCGCCTTCGTTTCGGCGATGACCGGCTGCGGGAAGTTCTGCTCCTACTGCATCGTGCCCTACGTCCGCGGCCCGGAACGGAGCAGGCCGGCGCGGGAAGTCGCGGCCCAGGCCCATGCGCGCGCGGGCGGGGGCGCGAGGGAAGTGACCCTCCTCGGCCAGAGCATTTCGGCATATGGCCGCGACATCGGCGGGAACCTGCGGGACCTGCTAAGGGCCGTCTGCATGGTGCCCGGCCTCGACAGGGTGCGGTTCCTCACGAGCCACCCGGCCGATTTCGATCCCGGGATTCTTCCCCTGTTCGGGGAATTCGGCAACCTATGCCCTCACCTCCAGATGCCCGCCCAGTCCGGATCGGACGGGGTCCTCCGCCGCATGAACAGGGGATACACGGCCTCCGGGTACAGGAAAACCGTCGAACGCGCGAGGGACGAGGTCCCGGGCATGGAAATCACCTCTGATTTCATAGTGGGCTTTCCGGGCGAAACGGACGCGGATTTCAGGATGACGCTCGATTTGATTGAATGGGCGGGATTCCGGAACGTGTTCGCATTCAAGTACGTGCCCAGGCCCGGCACGGCCGCGGCGGCGCTCGTGGACGACGTGCCGCCGGAAGTGAAGCAGGAGCGCCTTGCCGAGCTGCTTGCGGTCGCGCGCGGAACTGGGCGCAGGAGGAACTCGGAGGCGGTGGGGAAGACGTTCAGGGTCATGGTCGAGGGCCCCGACTCGAGGCGCGAAGCCTCCGTGACCGGCAGGACCATGGGAAATCATATCGTGGCCTTCGGAGGCGGCTTCAGGCCCGGGGAGACCGTGGAGGTCAGGATAGAGTCGGCGAGCGATTTGACGCTTTTCGGGGAGGCGGTCTGAAGTGGACCAGGACGAGCTCTTCATGAAAATCGCGCTCGACTTCGCCGTCAAGGGCAGGGGAAGGGTCGAGCCGAATCCCATGGTCGGCGCTCTCGTGGTGAAGGACGGCGAGATGGTCGGCAAGGGGTTCCACCGCGCGTTCGGGAAGGCGCATGCCGAGGCGGTTGCGCTCGAGGAGGCGGGCCCCAGGGCGCAGGGCGCGGACCTCTACGTCACGCTCGAGCCCTGCTGCCACTTCGGCAAGACGCCGCCGTGCGCGGACGCCGTGATTGCTGCCGGCGTGGCCAGGGTCGTGGCCGCCATGGAGGACCCCGACTGCAGGTGCTCGGGGAAGGGCTTCTGCGCGCTCGAGAAGGCCGGGATTCGCGTGAAGAAAGGCGTGCTCGAGGACAGGGCCCGGGAGATGAATGCGCCCTATATAAAGCTCAGGACCCGCGGGATGCCTTTCGTGACCGCCAAGTGGGCGATGACCATGGACGGCAGGATCTCGTCCGGGCCGGGAGAGGCGTCGGCGATATCGTGCAGGAAGAGCAGGGAGCTCGTGCACGAGCTCAGGGGCGAGGCGGACGGAATCCTCGTGGGCGTGGGAACGGTCCTCGCGGACAATCCGCAGCTCACCTGCAGGGTCGAAAGCAGGAGGACGCCCGCCAGGATTATCATGGATTCGCGCGCGAGAACCCCTGTCGATTCGGTCGTCGTCCGGAGCGCGAAGGCGACGCCGACGATTATTGCGGTCACGCCCGCCGCAGATCGCGGCGCGGTCGCCGCCCTTGCGGGAATGGGGGTGGAAATCCTGGAATTGCCCGCGAAGGACGGGAAGGTCGACGTGGTCCCGCTCCTCGCGAAGCTCGGGGAGCGGCAGATGACGAATCTCATCGTGGAAGGCGGGGCGGAGGTCTTCGGATCATTCTTCGTCGCCGGCGAGGTGGACAGGGTGATGGTCTTCGTCGCGCCGAAGATTTTCGGCGGAGGCCGGGCGGTTCCGGTCCTCTCGGCCGGCCTGCCTGCATGCCCTGGAGGAAGCCTTCCTGCGCTCGGCAGCATGAGTTCGAGAATCGTGGGGGAGGATGTGCTCATCGAAGCAAGGGTTCTTAAGCCATGATGCGAGCCTGCCGGCATGCGCATAATGAATCGGCAGGCGGCCTTCTTTTCACTTCAGCATTTCAACAATTGTTCAA
>DYIT01000010.1:66912-70341 GCA_020723505.1 Candidatus Kuenenia stuttgartensis | reverse complement strand
TCCGCCAGTTCCCATCGAGAGCGTCGCAAGCCTTCGGCTTGACCAATCGTCTCTTTTCCGCGAGCGACCCCGTGGTTCGAGTCTATCGGCCCCCATCGAAAGCCGTCCGCCAGTTCCCATCGAGAGCGTCGCAAGCCTTCGGCTTGACCAATCGTCTCTTCAGACCGCGCTCATTTGACAGGGCGCTCCTCGCGCGGTCTATTTCAGGGAACTTCCTGTCATCCATTGAGTCAAAACATGCATGGTTCTTCCGCGTATTGAGGAAACCGCAATGAAGACCCTGGAAAACATCAGGTCCGCAATCGTCATTCTCATGCTCGGCCTCTGCGCCGCGCTCGCATGCCTGCTCGCGTCGGCGGACGACGCCGAATTGCCGGCAGACCTGGGCGGCGTGGACAGGGCCCTGGCATTCCTGTCGACGGACAAGCCCATGTACCGGCCGGGAGAGACCGTCCGAATCTCGGGCATCCTCGTGAATCCGCTCGACAACGCGCTTATTCAAAGAGACGTGCCGTCCAGCATCACAATCAAATCTCCGAAGGGGGAAAAAGTGCATGCCGGAATGCACGGATTCCGAAAGGGCGTAGCCGGAGCGTTCTGGAAAATTCCGGAAACATCCCCAGGCGGCAGCTACATCATAAGAGCCGAGTTCAACAGGGCAGGATATCCGCCGGTTGAAATCCCGCTCGACGTCAGGGACTACCGGGTTCCCAGGCTCAAGATGCGTCTCGATTTCCTCAGGAAAGCCTATGGTCCGGGCGACGAGGTCCAGGCCTCGCTCGAGGTCGAAAGGACGGAAGGCGGGATACCGGCCGGAGCGGTCGTTTCCGCAATCGCCCGGCTCGATGGCAGGGAAATCTGGCGCAAGGACTCGGCTGTCGACGCGAAGGGCGCCTGCGCGATTCGTTTCGGCCTTCCCGCCGAAATCAGGGACGGGTTCGGGACGCTTGCGGTAATCGTCCGCGACGGCGGCGTGCAGGAGACAGAGGTCAGGACCATTCCCGTGGTCCTGAACAGGATTGCGGCAGGCTTCCACCCCGAGGGCGGCGACCTGGTAGCCGGCCTTGACTGCAGGGTGTATCTGGAGTGCAGGGATACGAGACGGAAACCCGCAGACGTCTCGGGAAGAGTCGTTGATTCCAACGGCACGACGGTCGCGGCTTTCGAAACGTCGCACGAAGGGCGGGGAAGGTTCGATTTCAAGCCCGAGGCCGGGAAGGAGTATTTCGCCGTATTCGACAAGCCTTCCGGGAACACCCAGAAGATTGCCCTTCCGTCAGCGAAGCAGAACGGATTCGTCCTCAGGGCGCTGAAGGACTCTTTCGAATCCTTCGAACCGTTCGCGTTCCGGATTGATTGCACAAGGGACGCGAAAGCGAGGCTGGAGATATCGAGGCTCGACCGGAAGATTCACGCAATCGAACTCGACCTCAAGGCTTTCGAGCAGTGCAAGGTGAGAATCCCGGTCAAGGACACGGCGTTCGGCGTGCTCAGGGCGACTCTATTCGTCGATTCCGGAATCCCGGCCGCTGAGCGCCTGGTGTTCAGGAAGCCGCCCGAGGGCCTGAAAATCGAGGTGACTGCCGATCCGGCGCGTTCAATTCCGGGGGGCAGGGCGAAATTGAACGTCAAGGCGAGCGACGGCGAGGGCAAACCGGTCGTCGCATTCCTGTTCATCTCCGTCGCCGATGACGCGGTTCTCGAGAAGGTCGAGAAGCGCGAGAGGGCGCCGAGGCTTGCCGCCAACGTGCTTCTCGGGCACGAGGTCCTGGAGCTTGCCGACTGCGATTCGTATTTCACCGGCGGCCAGGATTCGGCCCTGCGGCTCGACCTTCTGCTGGCCACGCAGGGATGGCGCAGGTTCGCGTTCGCGGACCGCAAGAAGTTCGTGGAAGAGCACGGCGAAGCGGCGCTGAGATGCCTCGCGGTCCGCATGCCGCCGAAAACCGACCAGATTGAGGAAGAGGAACTCTGGGACGCCAGAAAAGGGCTCGAAGGCGGCGACCGGGGCCCGGGCATCATGGAGAAAGCCGGTGGAAAACCCGCAGGCGTCCCTCCGGAGGCTCCGATAGTTGCGCCGGCGCCCGCGCCGGCCCCGACGCCCATACCCGGCCCGATGCCCGCCGAGGACGCCAAGGCGGCCGATGAACTCGGCAGGAGGGCGCGTAAAATAGCGAGCCGTTACGAGTGGGTGCGCGAGTATGCGCACCGGTCGGCCCCCCCCGCTCCGGGCGAGGCGAGGAGCGACTTCACCGAGACCGTTTTCTGGTGCTCCGGAATCGAGACCGGCCCGGATGGGAATGCATCCTTCGAGTTCTCGCTTTCGCATTCGATAACCGTCTTCCGCGCCAGGGTCGACGCCATCACCGGCGCCGGCCTCATTGCTTCGGCCGACGCCTGCATCGAATCGCGCAGGCCTTTCTACGTCGAGCCCAAGCTCCCCCTGCACATGACGGCCGGTGATTTGGCAAACGTGCCGGTCGCCGTCGTAAATTCAACATCTTCGCCGTTCAAGGCGGAAATCAGAACTTCGGCAGGCAAGGGGCTTACGCGCGAGGGGAACGACCCGTCGATCGATCTCGCAGCGAATTCCTCGGGCCGCGCATTCCTGATGCTGGCAGCGGATGCGTTCCGCGGCGAAGCACCTGTGACGATTTCCGCGTCAGGAGGCGGATTCACAGACGAAGTCAGGAGGAGCATCCCCGTGTTCCCGGCGGGATTCCCCATGCAGGTCGCGACGGGCGGCAAGCTGTCGAAGACATACTCATTCAAGGTCGTCATCCCTGCTTCCGCGCTTCCAGGGAGCATCGCTACGTACGCGGCCGTGTACCCTGCCCCCCTGGGCAGCCTGGTGGATGCTCTCAAGGGTCTTCTGGCCGAACCCTGCGGCTGTTTCGAGCAGACGAGCTCGAGCGCCTACCCGAACATCATGGTCATGCGCTATCTGGAAACCCATTCCGGGGTCGACCCCGCAATATCCAAGCACGCCAGGGAGCTCGTCGACAGGGGATACAAGAGGCTCGTCGGCTTCGAGTGCAAGGAAAAGGGCTACGAGTGGTTCGGCGGGGATCCCGGCCACGAGGCGCTCACGGCGTACGGCCTGCTCGAATTCTCGGACATGAAGGGAATCGTCGAGGTCGACTCCGGCATGATTGACCGGACAAGGAAGTGGCTTCTCGACCGGCGCGACGGAGCCGGCGGATTCAAAAGGAACCCGCGCGCCCTGGACTCGTTCGGTTCCGCGCCTCAGGACACGACGAACGCCTACGTCGTCTGGGCCCTCGTGGAGGCGGGCGAGAAAGGTCTCGAAAAGGAAATCGAGGCTTTGAAACGGATTGCCTCGGCCTCTTCCGACAGCTACGTGGTCGCGCTTGCGGCAAACGTCCTGCATCTTGCGGGCGACAAGGGCGCGGAAGAACTGATGAGGAA
>DYIT01000010.1:15088-66902 GCA_020723505.1 Candidatus Kuenenia stuttgartensis | reverse complement strand
GAGGCTGCGCAGGGCAAGGACGGGGCCGTGACCGGGGCTTTGACCAGCGTCACCTGCTCTTCGGGCACCGCGCTGGCAGTCGAGACGACTTCCCTATCGGTCATCGCCTGGCTCAGGTCCGGCGCATATCACGCATGCATCGAGAAGGCCGCCGAGTGGCTTTTCGCGCAGTGCAAGGAGGGCAGGTTCGGGTCCACGCAGTCTACCATACTCGCGCTGAGGGCGATCATCGGCTACGACAGGTCCCACGCCGGACCCAAGGCGGCGGGACAGGTCAGGCTGGTCGTCGACGGCGCTGAAGCCGGCTCGAAGGCATTCAAGGCGGACGAGGAGAATCCGGTCGAGCTGCCCCCGTTCGCCGGAAGGCTCTCAGCGGGAGAGCACGTCGTCGAAATCGTCATGGAAGGCGGCGCGGAAATGCCTTTCGCGGTTTCCGTGAACTACAGCGACCTTACTCCTCCCGACGGCAGGGAATGCAAGGTCAGGCTGAAGACCGCGCTGTCCTCCTCATCGATTCGCGAGGGGGAGGCGGTCGAACTCGAGGCGGCGATTATGAACACAACCGCCGCCGGGCTGCCCATGACCGTCGCCATCATCGGCATACCAGGCGGCCTCGACCTCGACGTCGCAAGGATGAAGGAGCTCGTGAAGAGCGGGGCAATCGACTTCTTCGAGACAAGGCTCAGAGACGTGGTCGTCTACAAGCGATGCATGGCCCCGAACGAGGTCTGCAAATTCACGATGACGCTCGTCGCCGCGGTGCCCGGACGGTATTCCGGCGCGGCTTCCAGGGCATATCTGTACTACACGGACGAGCACAAGCACTGGAACGAGGGATTCAAGGTGGAGGTGAAGTAGAAGCAAACGATGCGTAGACCGTGAACCTTAGACAGTCAACCGGCGCAGATGTGAACCGTCAACCGTAAGCCGTAAGCCGTGATGATGGGGGCTGATGGGAAGTTGGAAAGATGGGCGGATGGGTTGTTACGTGGATGCGTTGATGGGTGGACAGGTAGCTGGGTGGATGAGAGAAGAGTGAAGAGGGAAGAGAGATGGAGATTAATCTGAAGCACGAGGAATTGCCCCGGGAAGATACAAAGAACCCATTGGCCTGATTCTCTTTGTTGATTCTTTTCTCCGGTTCCCTCGGTGTCCTCGGCGTCTTCGGTGGTTAATTTTTTCGGCAGTGAATCCCAAGTGAGGATGAAGCGTTTATCGTCATTCCGGCGGAAGCCGGAATCCAGGATACATGCGCAGCGAAGCGACCTTTCAAGCTTACCCTCTCCCGCGGCGGGGAGAGGGTATCTGCTCTACAATGATTCAGCTCCGTGTCTCCTCGCCAGCTGAGAGTCTTGTAATTGTTTAAAGCACGATGACTGCCGGCTTGTTGACCGTGCGGTAGGCGACGTCGCACACCGACGCGTTCACGAATTCCGTTCCGCCCGTGGAGGTTCTCCCGTACCCTTCGTGGATGTGGCCGAACAGGTGCAGCCTGGGCTTAATCCGCATGACCGCTTCGAGCAGGTCCTCGCATCCTGCCGCCTCGCCCCGCGCAGTCATGTCGCCGAATCCAAGGGGCGGACCGTGAGTCACCAGAACCCCGGTGCCTTCCGGAATCAGGTCCCATTTCTCCTTCATCTGCGGCCCGCGCGGACGCTGGAAAGCCCAGTCGTAGAACCACGGCTGCCACGGGCTGCCGTAGAACCTTATTCCCTCCACAGTCGCCGTCCCGTCCTGCAGATATATGCAGTTCCTCATCGCGGCCCTGCTTTTTTCCGGCTCCTCCTCGAAGCAGAAGTCGTGATTGCCCGCGATGACGATCTTGTGCTTGTGCGGCAACCGGCCCAGAAACGCGTCGAATTCCCGGGCGTCTTCCAGCCGTCCCCGCCTCGTCAAATCCCCGGCGTGGACCAGTATGTCGCCGTCCGGGATGGAAACCTCCGTATGCATCCCGTGGGTGTCGCTGATTGCCACGATTGTGGTCATCGCCTATCACTTTCCGCACTGACGGGTCTGAGACCGGTTGCGGTGCATGCAGGGGCGCACCAAACCCCTGCGCATGGCGGCCGAGCGCCGGAATTATCACGGCGACCCTGCTTCGCCGGAGCAACTCGGAGAGGCTTCGCAGGGCAGGCACCGCGCCGTGGCTACACCGTCCTTCCGATCACTTCGACCGAGCGCCCTGCCTGCTCTGCTCGCTCGCGTATGCATGAAGGCGAGGCAGGCTGGCGTGGCTTCACGGGTATTGAAAAAAACGCGTTCTTCCCTGGCGCTGCGAACGCGTTTTATTCGATGTCGAACTGCTTCATCTTCTCCCAGAGGTTCTTCCTGGAGATGCCGAGAATCTGGGCCGCCTTCGCTTTCTGGCCGCCGGTGTGCTTGAGCACGTTCCTTATGTGCATCCTCTCGGCCTCGTCGACTATTTCGCTAATCGGGCGCAGGTCGAGCAGCCTGGTGGCGATCTTCTTCTCAGTCACCGAAGGCCTGATGATGTGCTCGGGTTTGAGAGTCTGCGAGTTCCCGGCGAGGGCGACCGCCCTCTCTATCGCATTCTCGAGTTCCCTGACGTTTCCGGGCCAAGGATAGTTCGTCATGGCCTCGAGCGCCTCCGGCGGGATGACGTATTCCCTTTCCCCCCTGTACTTCTGCACGAAGTGGTTCGCGAGCAGGATTACGTCCTCCTGCCTCTCGCGCAGGGGCGGAAGGGAGATTTTCACGACGTTGAGCCTGTAGTACAGGTCCTCGCGGAAGTGCCCCTCGGTCACCGAATCCTCGAGGTTGACCTTTGTCGCGCTCACCACCCTGATGTCGAGCTCTATGGTCTGAGTCCCGCCGAGCCTTTCGAACTTCCTCTCCTGCAGAATCCGGAGCAGCTTGACCTGCGTTGAGAGCGTCATGTCGTCTATGTCGTCGAGGAAGATCGTCCCGCCGCCGGAGCGCTCGAACCTGCCGATTTTCTTCTCCCTCGCGTCGGTGAAGGCGCCCTTCTCGTGGCCGAACAGCTCGTCTTCTATGAGGGTTTCGGGGAACTGCCCCACGTTGAAGGGAACGAACGGCTTCCCCTTCCTCCTCGAATTGTGATGTATGGCCTGGGCTATGAGCTCCTTCCCGGTGCCCGTCTCGCCCTCGATGAGGATGTTCGAGTCGTTGTCCCTGAGGGTCTCAATCACCTCGAACACCTTCTTCATCTTCTGGCTCTTGCCGACGATGTTGTCGAAGCTGTACTTGGCTCCCAGCTCCGACCTCAGCCGCACGTTCTCTTCCTTGAGCTTGTTGTAGTTGTCTATCTTCTCGATGAGAGCGATGATCTTCTCGTTGGGAAAGGGCTTGAGGATGTAGTCGTACGCGCCAATCTTCATGGCTTCCACAGCCGACTCTATTGTCCCGAATCCCGTTATGACTATCACGGCTATGGCGGGATTCACCCTCTTCACGTCTTCGAGCAGCTCGATTCCGTTCTTGCCGGGCATCCTTATGTCGGTTATCAGGCAGTCGAAAATCTCCGAGTTGATTAACCTCGAAGCTTCCCGCCCGTCTTCCACGGCAACCACTTCGTGCCCGGCGTCCTTCAAATCGTCGCCCAGCGTGAGCCTTATGCCCTTCTCGTCGTCGGCTATGAGGATGCGCAAGGTAATATCCGCAAAAAGGTTACGATGCCTTTATCTCATTTTTCACGTCATCCAGGAAATCTGCAAGACCAGTTCCAGCCTGCTCGCTGCACCTGGAGAATTTCATTTCCTTCGCGATTTCCTGGTAAACTTCCTGAATTCTATCTGCTTTTCTTTCGCTTCCGTCAATCAGGTCTTCAAGCGCCTTTTTGGGGTAAATCATTTCCGATGGCTTTCTGACCAAATCAGGTTCTTTCTTCTTTCCCCCTTCGTATCTTTATCCTTGTCCACTACGGCAACTATTCCGTGCAAATCATTAATGAAAGCTCTCCTTATGCAATACCTGAATTTCTTGTAGTAACCGCTATTCAATATCACCTATAAATCTCAAATGCATCACCTCTCCGGACCCTTTACAACTATATTTTCTTCTCCTTCATTGAACCAAACCTCCCCAAGCTTGAACACGTCATCATGGACGAATTTCTTCAACTTCTCTGCATCCGCAGGCTGCACGTCCGCGGATCCGTCAGGGTTCCTCCTGAAGGCAAGGAACATCTACGTTTCTGAAGCACCTGTAGTTTATAAATACAGCCCTGTCAAACATTTCCATTTCCTCCAACAGAAAGCTAGTATAGTCGGCTGAAATGAATCCTGTCAACCATGGACTGAACAACGGCGGGGAATCCGGACTGGCAGGCAAGGCTTGGTTCGCTGTCTCCGCTTGGTGCGAAGGCAGGTACTGGCCGCTGAGAGCCTTGCTGCTAGCGTGGCTTTCGTACGTCGGGGTGCGGCACCTCGTTGACCCTGGATATACAAGCCTCTTCGGCGGCATCAACCTGGGCATACACGAAGCAGGGCATGTGGTCACGGGATGCATGGGGCAGTTCATCTGCGCAGCGGCAGGAACCGTTTTCCAGCTCGCCGCGCCCCTTTTCTCGGCCGCGATGTTCCTAAAGATGCGCGACTACTTCGCGATGACGGTCTGCGGCGCATGGCTATCGGACAACCTCTACGGCGTGGCGCTGTACGTCGGCGACGCCCGCGCAATGGAACTCGACCTCGTATCCGTGGGCGGGGGCGATGCCTACCACGACTGGAACTATCTCCTGGACATGCTCGGACTCCTGCCTGCGGACTCCGCCCTTGCCGCCCTGTTGCGAATCGCGGCGTTCGCCGTCATGTGGGCGTCTGTTGCCGCAGGCGGGGCGATGTGCGTAGCCATGATGAGGCGGCCGGGAACGCGGACGCCGGGGACGAAGGAGTAGGGTCTGGTGTTCAGGGGTGAATGTACGGTCCGAAGTCCAAGGTCGAAGGTCGAAAGTCCAAAGCATGACGCAGCAGAGCCGCAGCCAAACGCTGCGCAAAGTAGAGTCGAACACGGGCGCCAAGACTTGAACTATGCAAGAAGTTGCGGTGTTCGCAAGAATGCGTTCGCAAGGCTTAATGGAAAGGATTTGCCGAAAGGCACGCGCGTAGCGCGTGATATAACCCGGACGAGCCTCATGTATATTTTTGTTTGGTTCCGGCTCGTCCGGGTTATGCTGAATATGCGCTGCGCGAGAGCCCATAAGCCGTGAGCGCAGCGCATCATGAGCGCAGCGCCAACGCCGCAATCCTCACGCACAGATCCTCCATCGAAATCCCGGCCGCCTTCGCCGCCATCGGAAACAGGGAATGCGAAGTCATCCCTGGAAGCGTATTGATTTCTATGACGTGCGGGACGCCCCGCTCCTCGGAAAGAATCACTTCAATCCTCGCGAGGTGCCTACAGCCTACCTCCACGTACGCCGCAAGGGCGTTGCCGACAATGCCGTCCTTCTCGCGCAGCGCAAGCTCGGGATTGACGATGTACCTGGTTCCCGAGTCGCCGTATTTCGCCTCGTAGCTGAAGAATTCCGCCGAAGGCACTACCTCGATCAGGGGCAGCGGGGTGCCGTCCAGGATTGCGACGTCGAATTCGCGGCCCTTCACGTATTCCTCGAGCATCACCCTCGGGCTGAATTTCAGCGCCTCGTCCAGCCCGCGCGTCACTTCGAGCCTGGATTTCGCGATGGACACGCCCCTGCTCGACCCCTCGGAAGTGGGCTTGACGACGAGTGGGAGGCCCAGCTCGCGCACCGCCCGTTCAAGCTCGGCGAATCCCGCGCCCTCGCTCAGGCACACGCACCTGGGGGAAGGGATTCCTTTCTTTATGAACGCTCTCTTCGAGATTTCCTTGTCCATGGAGACCAGCGAGGCCATGGGGCCGGATCCCGTGTAGGCGATACCCATGGAATCGAGCGCACGCTGGATTCCGCCGTCCTCGCCGAACCCGCCGTGCAGGGCCAGGAATGCGGCTTTCGGCCTGAAACGCATGAGCTTCTCCTCGAACCCTTCGGAGATGTCCATCTCCAGAGCCTTCATGCCCGCGCGGCGCAATGCGGCTGCGACTGCCCGCCCGGACTCCATGGACACCTCCCGTTCGGAGGATTTTCCGCCCATGAGCACTGCTATCCTCGTTCCCTTGCGAAGGCCGGCGCCCCGATCTCCGCCGCCGGCTTGGCTTTCACAGCTCTCGATTCTATCCTCAAGCCCGATTCCGCGCGTTCCGAAGTCCCGCTCCATATCTTCACCTCCAGTTCAAGGGTGACGCCGAAAATCGACTTCACCGTATCCGATACGAAATCGGCAAGCTTCATCACGTCGGCCGCGGAGGCCGAATCTCGGTTGACAATGAAATTGGCGTGCATTTCCGAGACCGCCGCGTCGCCTACCGAGAACCCCTTGAGGCCTGCCTTGTCTATAAGGAATCCGGCGCTTATCCTGCCCGGGTTCCTGAACATGCAGCCTGCGGACTTCATTCCCACGGGCTGCGACTTCCTCTTCCTTCCCAGGAATGACCTCACCGCCGATTTCACGGCCGCGGGAGTCGATGGCGCGAGATTGAGCGTCGCCCTCGTTATGAAGAAGACGTCCTTTCTCGAAGACCTGTAACCGAATTTCATCTCATCCCCCGTTGCCGAGACGATGTTCAACTCCCTGTCTATGAACTCGACCCGCTCCACCACCCGGCCGATGTCCCCGTCGGTCCCGCCCGCGTTCATTGCCACCGCTCCCCCGAGCGTGCCCGGAATGCCCGCGAGCGGCTCCAGCCCGGATAGGCCCAGCGCCGCCGCCCTCCGCACAAGGGTCCCCAGCCTGACGCCGGCGGCCGCATGAAGCCTCGTCCCGTCCGCGACCAGGAGGTTCATGCCCCTCGACGATATCACCGCAGAGCCCGGCCCGTCGTCGTCGACGAGCAGGTTCGATCCGCCTCCGAGCACGAGGCACCTCTCGCCCGCCATGGCGCATTCCGCTGCGGCCTCGAGCACGTCGCCCGTTGTCCTGGGCGCGAAGAACCTCGTCGGCTTGCCGCCGATTCCGAAGGTCGTCAGCTTCTTGAGCTCGGGAAGACGGCTTTCAGGTCGCATGGGCCATCCTCTCCCTTGGAAGCGGGTCCACGTCCCTCCTGGAAATCCTGGCCATGATCTGCTCGACGAGCTTCGGAACGAACCGCCTCGGAGCGGCCTCGAACCGCCTCGTCGCGAATTTCTCGCGGAGCATCGCCACGATTCTCGCGGGGAGTCTCTCGATTGTTCCCGCGCCCATCGCGATGATGACGTCGCCGCGCCTCACGTTCCGCCGCAGGTATTCGACAATCCCCTCGTAGGTCGGCACGTAGACCGCCCGCGTTCCGGCCGCGGAAATCTCCCGCTCCAAATCCCTCGACGTCACTTTCGAGGCCTCGTCCGCGGAGTCGCGCACGTAGTAGATGTCCGGAAGCACGACCTCGTCCGCCTGCGCGAACGCGGAGGCGAACTCGGTCATGAGTTGCCTCGTCCTGCTGCCCTGGTGCGGCTCGAAAACGCAGATTATCCTCCGCCTCGGAAGGGTCTTCCTCGCGCAGGCCAGGACCGCCTTTATCTCCGTGGGATGATGGGCATAATCGGAGACCACGGTGGTGTCCGCGATTCTTCCGACGATTTCAAAACGCCTCTTGACGCCCTCGAACTCCGACAGGCTCGACGCAATCACCTCCGGGGACGCTCCGACCGAGAGCCCGACCGCGGCCGCGGCAAGAGCGTTCAGGACGTTGTGCCTGCCGGGAACGAGCAGCCCAAGATTTCTGACAGTCCGGCCCCCCGCGACCACGTCGAAGGAATACCTGCCGCGACGCTCCCTGAGGGACGCGGGCCGCACGGAAGCGGGAGCCTCGATGCCGAACGTCTCCACCCGGCACTGCGCCGCGTTGATTGCCGCCGACATGCACTCCGGATCGTCGGCGTTCGTCACCAGAAGCCCGTCCGGAGGCAGCATTGATATGAACCGCTCGAATGCTTTCTTTATCCTTTTGAAGGTGCCGTAATAGTCGAGATGATCACTCTCGATGTTCGTCACGACCGCGATTCGGGGCTTCAAGTCCAGGAAGGACTCGGCGTATTCGCAGGCCTCGACGACGTAGTGCTCTCCCTTTCCGGCCCTTGAATTGCCCTTCTCCTCGGAAATCAGCCCGCCGACCAGGAACGTCGGGTCGAGTCCCGCGTCGCAGAGCAGCTTCGATATCATCGCCGTGGTCGTCGTCTTGCCGTGCGTCCCCGATACCGTGATCCCCTTCCTGCCCTCCATGCTCATGCCGAGCGCCTTGGAATACCTGAGGACCGGAATGCCACGCGATTTCGCCTCCGCCACCTCCGGATTGGAGTCGGGCACCGCCGCCGAGCGCACTACCATCGTCGCGTTCCCTGGGAGGTACTCCCTCCTGTGTCCGAGGAGGATTGGCACTCCGATGCGCTCGAGGCCTTCCGTCACGGTCGATTGGCTCATGTCAGATCCGCTGACTTCGGCCCCCCGCGCGACCATGATGCGGGCGAGGCCGCTCATGCCGATGCCGCCGACGCCAACGAAATGGACAACGTCCCTTGCAGGTTCGATTGCGCCCACAGCCCCGCCTTTCAATGAATCCGACGGCGGGAAAGGACGGGCGCCGGTACGCTCAAGGCACGGATTCATGCCTTTGCGTGGGAAAGGAACGTGGATTGCGCCCGCTTCCCCAATGTCTTTTCGGCCAGAAATCCCATTCTCTTGAGGATATTTCCGTGCGCCGATGAGACTGAAAGCGCGCGCGATTTGAATGACATCGCGGAGAGACGCGTCTGATTGGAAAGCAGCGAAGCTATGGACCGGGCCGCCCCGGCCGGATCGGCAGAAAGTTCGTCGAGCACCAGCGCGGCCCCCGCGGATGCGAGGTATTCCGCGTTCCTGTGCTGGTGCCGGTCGGGCGATGCGGGATGCGGCACGAGCACGGCGGGGATTCCCAGCGCCGTTATCTCGGCGAGCGTGCCAGCTCCGCACCGGCAGATTACCGCGTCGGCCTCTGCGTATCGGGCTGCCATGTCATGGCAGTACTCCTCGACCCGGGCATCAATTCCCGTAGCTTTGTAGGCCGACGAGACGGCCGCGCCGTGTCCCGGCCCGGCTATATGGATGAAACCCGTTCCCGCCAGTTCCTGGGGGAGGAATCGCAGCATTCCGGTCACGAGCGCGTTGAGGCCCTTGGCACCCTGGCTTCCGCCGAGCACCAGAATGACCGGAGGTCTGCCCTGGGATTCCGCCCTTCTGAGTCCCCTGAGATCGGCCCTGAGCGGTATGCCGGTCCTCAGGACCCTCGCCCTCCGCCTGAATCCCGAGGCGGCGGAAGGGAACCATGTCCATATCTCCCTCGCGGCGGACTCCAGCATCCTGTTCGCCCTTCCAGGCACAGAGTTCGGCTCGAAAAGCGCGACGGGTATCCTCCGGAGCGCGGAGCAGACTACGCCCGGGAAGGATCCGTATCCGCCGAGCCCGACGCACACGTCGGGCTTCCATCCGCGTATCGCCGACTGCGCGGCCGCAAGCGATTCGGCGGCCCTCAGGGCGAAACGGAACGCTCCGGCAGGCGTTTTCCTCAGGAAGGTCGTGCGCAGCCCGATGTGCCTGAACGGCGATTTTTCGAATATCCTCGCCTCGGCCGGCCTGTCAGTGCCGAGGAACAGCGATTCCCATCCCATGTCGCGCATGTCGCTTGCCAGCGCAAGCGCCGGGTAGATGTGCCCGCCCGTGCCCCCGCCTGCGAAAAGGGCCCTAAGCCGCCTCATGCGCGGCCTCCAGCGGCGCCTCGACGGCGTCCGTTCCGGAATTCAGGGCTACGTTCAGAAGTATCCCGATCGCGGCCATCATGCACACGAGGGACGACCCTCCATAGCTTACGAAAGGAAGCGATATTTCCTTGGTCGGGACCGACGCCGTCACCACCGCGATGTTGATGAACGCCTGCGCGCATATCGTGACGGTGACGCCGATGGCGAGCACGAATCCCTGCATGTCCCTCGCCCTTCTAGCAATGGACGCGCCTGCCCAGAGCAGAACGGCGAAGCAGAACAGGACGAGCAGGGTTCCCGCCAGCCCGGCCTCCTCGCCTATGAGCGAGAAAATGAAATCCGTGAAGTTCTCCGGAAGGAAATAGAGCTTCATCCTTCCCGAGCCTATCCCGCATCCGGTGATGCCGCCCGAACCCAGCGCTATCAGCGACTGCTTCACCTGGTGCCCCTTCCCAAGGGGGTCGAGCTCGGGATTCATGAAGACGTCGAGCCTGTCGCGGATGTGGCCGAATTTCGCGTACAGGAAGTACGCCATCGCCGGCACTCCCGCGGCGGCGATGGGCAGGAGATGCCTGAGCCTGACTCCCGCGGCGATTGCGGTTATGGACCCGGCGGCTATCAGGAAGAGCGCCGTGCCGAAATCCGGCTCCACGGCGACAAGCCCGGCGGTGACCGCGATTGCCAGCAGCGCGGGAATCGTCCCACGGAACAGGCTCCGGGCCCTCTCGGGACTTCCGCCCATCAGCCATGCCAGGAAAATCACGAGGGCCAGTTTCGCGGCATCCGACGCCTGGAGCCCGAACCCGCCGAATCTAATCCATCTGCTCGCGCCGTTGTAGGTCTTGCCGATTGAAGGCACCAGGACCAGCACCAGCAGCGCGAGGCTCAAGGGCAGGAGGTATACGCCGGCGGACGCGATCTTCCTGTAGTGCACCCTCAGGCACAGCCAGAACGCCAGCGAGCCTATCATCAGGTACATCGCCTGCTTCTTGAGGAAGTGGAACTCGTCCATCACGTCCGGCTTCGAAAGCGAGGGGACGGCCGTGGCCGAATAGACCATTATCATTCCGAACACGAGGAGGAGCCCCGCGGATGCCGCGGCGGCGAACGGAGGGTCCGAGAGGCCGAATATCCCCCTTTCCTCCGGGCGCGCGACGTTGTCGCTTTCGATCACAGAATCCTCCGATTCATATCCTGAGCATCGCGATTGCAGCCGCTGCGCTCACGCCCGCGGCAATCCAAAACCTCGTCGTTATGCGCGTCTCCGGCCACCCTTTGAACTGGTAATGGTGGTGTATCGGCGCGCAGAGGAACACCCTGCGCCCGTTGCGCAGCCTGTAGGAGCCGACCTGCAGCAGCACGGACAGCCCTTCGACGGCGAACACCGCGCCGACGACCGGCAGGAGCAGCTCCTGCTTCGCCGCGCACGCGAGATATCCAATCGCGCCCCCCAGCGGCAGTGATCCGGTGTTTCCCATGAATATCTGCGCAGGATGGCAGTTGAACCAGAGGAATCCCGCGCCGGCGCCCGCGAGCGCGGCGGCGAACACCGCGAGCTCGCCCCCTCCCGGTATGAAGGGGATGGACAGATGGGCTGAGTAGTCGGGCCTGCCGGAGGCGTAGGCGAACACGAGAAGCGGCACTGCGGCGATGGCAACGCAGCCCGATGCCAGCCCGTCGAGCCCGTCGGTGAAATTGACCGAATTCACTGTCGAGACCAGGATGAATGACACCGCGGGAATGAACACGGCCGCCGGAAGGACGAACAGCGAGGCTTTTATAAGCGGGACGGTGAACGACACGCCGCCCCCCTCGTCGCCGAGCGAGTAGAGCGACGCCGAAACCGCAATCATGAAGGCCGACTGGTAGACGAGCCGTTCCCTGATTCCGAGCCCCTTCTTCCCGGGCACCTTGAGCTTGACGTAGTCGTCCCAGAATCCCAGGGCGGACAGCGACAGCACCGCGAACATGCCGAGGAGGACGTAGGGATTCCCGAGCCTCGACCAGAGAAGGACGGCCGATACCATGGCCGCGACGATGCCGACGCCCCCCATTGTCGGCGTGTGCGCCTTCGCGCTGTGCATCTCCGCGAGTTTCTCAGAGTCCTTGGCCTCGACCTTCTCCTCTATCCGCCTCTCGCGGAAGAACCTGACCAGCCTCCCGACGAAAACGACGCAGAGGCAGAATGCGGTCAGGGCCGCCATCACCGACCTGAACATAATCGAATCGGCGAATCCCGGCCCGTGCTCCGGGCCTGCCAGTGCGCTGAAAAGGAAGTGAATCATGCCTTTTTCTCCGCGGCTTCGAGCCTCCGCGAAGCCGACCATTTCCTTTCTATCGCTTCCCTTATCTTCTCGAAGCTCATCTTCCTCGACGCCTTGAGCAGCACCACGTCGCCCGACCTTAGGATTGACGCGATGTGGATCGCGGCGTCGGAGGTGTCGTCGAAGTGCATCACCCTGGACTGGGGAACGCCCCGCGCCACCATTGTCGACGTCGCGGCGCACGAGAGCGGCCCGACGGACACGGTAAGGTCGGGATTCATGTCGGCGGCCGCCCTTCCCACGCTCCTGTGGAAGTCCAGCGCCCTCGTCCCCAGCTCCATCATGTCGCCCAGGACGAGCACCTTCCTCCCGGGCGATTCCATTTCGGCAAGCACAGCTATTGCGGACATCACCGAGGCCGGATTCGCGTTGTAGGCGTCGTCAATCATGGTCACATCGCCGAGGTCCTTCATCTTCATCCTGGCTTTCGGTCCGTCGAAGCTCTTCAGCGCTTCCGCCATCGACTCAATCCCGACACCCATCAGCCATCCGACCGAAATCGCGGCCGTCACGTTCATCGCGTTGTGCCGCCCGAGCAGCGGGACCTTGAACCTCGTCCCCCTCACGGAAAGCCGTATCGAATTCCTGCCGGTCTCCACGCCTTCCATCCTCATGGTGCAGCACGGCAGCGTGCCGAAGGTTAGCAGCGCGCCGCCGAATCGCGACGCGGTCCTGAGCATGCCGTGCTCCTCAGGATTGAACGCGAATACCCCGTCCGCCGGGAGCGCGTCCACCAGCTCAGACTTCGCCCTGGCGACCCCGTCCAGCGATTTGAACCCCTCGAGGTGGACGGGCCTTATGCAGGTAATGAGCCCAATCCGCGGTGCAGCCACCGCCGCGAGCTCGGCTATCTCCCCCGGGGCGTTCGCGCCGATTTCGACGACCGCGAAGTCGTGGCTGTCCTCTATGTCGAACAGGGTCAGCGGGACCCCGACGTCGTTGTTGAAGCTCTCCCTTGACGCGATTCCGTTCATACCTGCCGACAGCGCGGCATGCAGGAGGTCCTTGGTCGTAGTCTTGCCGCAGGACCCGGTGACGCATATCACCGTTGTCTTGAGGCTTGAGCGGTATTCCGCCGCGAGCCTGAGCAGCGCCTTGCGGGTCTCGTCCACGACGAACAGCTTGCCCCTGCACCATTCCGGCATGCGTTCGAGGCTGCGTTCGTTGACCACCGCCGCGGACGCTCCCAGCCCGATTGCCCTGGGGACGAAATTGTGCCCGTCGAAGCGCTCTCCCCTGAGCGCGAAGAACAGGTCGCCGCACTTCACGCTCCTCGAGTCGGTCGACACCCCGGCGGCGAATCCGTCCATGCAGGCGGGCGTCTCGACGGCGCCCACCGCCCGGGCTATTCTCCTGAAATCTATAGGTTTCATGCCCGTCTCCTGACGATTCGGGACGTCACGACGCCGCGTGCGCCCCGGCCCTGCCTGAATGCCGTTCCGCCATGCCAATCCAGTCCATGAGCATCCTTCCGCGCCTGGTGGACGACTTCCTCGCCCTGCAGGCTTCCGACGCAATGACGCGGTCGTCGAACGGGAACCTGCGGCCGTTGATCTCCTGGTACGTCTCGTGCCCCTTCCCGGCAATCAGCACGACGTCGCCTTCCTCCGCCATGTCCACCGCCGACCTTATCGCGGCAGCGCGGTCGGGGTTTATCACGTACCGCTCCCTGGTCCCGAAACCCGCCGCTATCTCGCCGATTATGTCCATCGGGTCCTCGGTCCTCGGATTGTCGGAAGTCACTATCGTGAAGTCGGAGTACTTCTCGACCATGGCGGCCATTTTCGGCCTTTTCGTCCTGTCCCGGTCGCCCCCGCATCCGAACACAGTGACGATGCGCCCGCCGAACCTGCCCTTCAGGTTGTCGAGCACCGCTCTCAGCGCGTCCTCGGTGTGCGCGTAGTCCACGAAGACCGATATCGGCAGGCCGGTATCAACAGGCTCGAGCCTTCCCGGAACCAGCTTGAGCGACGCGATTCCGGCCGCGACGGATGTCCCGTCCAGGCCCATCGAGAGCGCGGCCAGCGCGGCGGCGGCTGCATTCTCCACGTTGTGCATGCCCGGGAGCGCGATGGAGACCTGGAACGGGCGCCCCTTCCAGTCGAACGAGGCTTCCGTCCCGGAGAGGGAGGCGCTCTTCACCGTCACAGTGAGGTCCGCTTTCTGCCGCCGGGAGTAGAATTCGACCCGGCCCGACGAATCCGACGCGTAGACGACGCTCGCCCAGTCGTCCGCGTTCAGCACGGAAGTCCCGTCGCTCTTCACGCTCCTGAAGAGCAATCCCTTTGCCTTCAGGTAGTCCCAGCTGTTCCGGTGGAAGTCCATGTGGTCCGACCTGAGGTTGGAGAAGACCGCGGCGTCGAAACCTATGTCGAGCGCCCTTTTCTGCACGAGCGAGTGCGACGATACCTCCATTACCGCGTGCGACGCGCCGCCCGCTTTCATCGCAGCCAGCATCGCATGCAGATCAAGCGGCCCCGGCGTCGTGTTGGAGGACGGGATGCACCTGTCCCCGATGAAATACCCGATGGTGCCGAGGAGCCCCACCTTGAAGCCCGCCGCCTCGAATATCGACCTCAGGAGGTAGGTTATCGTCGTCTTGCCGTTGGTTCCGGTCACCCCCACCATGCGCAGCCTGTCCGCCGGACGGCCGTGCCATGCGGAGGCTATCCTCGACGAGGCCAGACGCCCGTCGGCGACCACGACGACCGGGATATCCGGGAACCCGGGCCCGCGGGGGAAGTCCTCTCCGTCCGCGACGACCGCCGCAGCGCCCCTTTCGACCGCGTCCGGCACATAAGCCTTCCCGTCGGTCTTTTCGCCCTGGACCGCGAGGAAAAGGAAGCCCTTCTCGACCTTCCTCGAATCGACGGCGACTCCGGTGACCTGGATGTCGCTCCAGTTCCTGACGTAGCGGACGCCGGCACCTGAAATCAGGTCGCTCAGGCTCTTGTATCCTGAAGTCATTTCTCCTTGCATTCCTTTTTCTCCTTCTTCATGACGCCCAGATACGGGAGTATTTTCGATAGTATCGCCGCCCCTGCCGGAGCCGCGCACTTGCCCCCCGTGAGGTGGTGCGCGTCCGCGCCCTTGCTGGGCTCGTCGAGCACGACAACCATGCTCACCACCGGGTCATCCACGGGAACGAAGCATATGAACGAAGTAATCGACTTCTGCATGCTGTAGCCGCCCCGCATGAGCTTGGTCTGCGTGCCGGTCTTGCCGCCTATCTCGTAGCCGTCCAGCCTGGCGGCCGTTCCCGTGCCTGTATCTACCCCCCTCTTGAGCATCCCTTTCAACGTTTTGCATGTGGATGCCGAAATGATTCTCCTCTGCGCCCTGGGCTCGAACGACCTTAGGACTTCGCCGTCCGGGGCGGTAATCTTGCGGAGTATCGAGGGCCGCGGGATTTCGCCGCCGTTGACCAGCCCCGAAATGCTGACCAGGAGCTTGAGCGGCGTGAGCGCCACCTCCTGTCCCCACGGCACCGAAGTCCTGGAGAAGAAGCTCCAGCCCTTCGGGGCCATCCATCCACCGGCCTCTCCCGGGAGCTCGATTCCGGTCGGGGACCCGATGTCGAGGTCGGCGAGGAACCTCAGGTATCTCTGCTCGGGTATCCTCAGCGCGATGTCCGTGGTGCCGATGTTGCTGGATTTCGCGAGCACGTCCGCGACTGTGAGCCTGCCGTACGGATGGTAATCGTGCAGGAGGCGCCTTGCCCCCCCCTGGCAGAACGCCTTTGCCCCGTACGAGCAGTCGATTACCGTCTCGGGAGTGACAATCCCGAACTCGAGCGCGGCGGCGATGGTTAGAGGCTTGAACGTCGAGCCGGGCTCGTTCGTGTCGGTTATCGCCCTGTTGCGGCGATCCTCCACCTTCGACGCGATGTAGTCCGACGGGTCGAAGTCCGGCAGGCAGGCAATCGCGAGTATCTCGCCGGACTTCGGGGACATGACGATGCACGAGGCCGAGGCAGGCGCCCACTTCTGAAACGACGCCGCCAGCTCCTCCTCCACAACCGACTGGATGAACGGATCGATGGTTAGCCACACGTCGTTCCCGTCCCCTGCGGCCACGTCCTGGCCCTCCGGGATGGCGACGAGGTTCTGGAAGGCGTCGCGGATGTACCACCTGCGGCCGTCCGTGCCCCTGAGCTCGCTGTTGAACTGCGCCTCCGCGCCCTCGAGCCCCTCGTTGTCCAGTCCCACGAATCCCACGGCGTGACATGCGAGCCGCCTCTTCGGATAAAACCTCTTCTGCTCGTCCCGAAGCCCCAGCGCCGGGTCCGACATGCCCTGCACCCTCGACGTCTCCTCCGGCGAAAGCTTCCTTTTTATCCAGACGAATTTCCGCTCCTTGCGCAGCAGATCGAGGATCTTCTCCTTTTCGATGGAAAGGGCTTCCGAGAGCCTCTCCGCGAGCGTTTCGGGATCCATGACCTTCTGCGGCACGACGAAGAGCGATTTGACAAGCGAGCGCGAAACCGCCATCTCGCCGCCGTCGCGGTCGAGGATTCGTCCCCTCAGCGCGGGGACGTCGATGCAGATTTTCGACTGCTGCTCGTTCTCGGAGAGCCTTGCGGAGTGCTCCACGTGCTGAATCTGCACGAGCCTTGCCGCGAGGAGGCAGACGACGACTCCGCCGCAGGCGAGGGTCATGTCAGCCGCGATTCTCTGCCTTTTGCCGGGCATGGCAACTCCTGCGAATGTGGAAGGGACGCCCGCGTCCCTGACCCGGCCCGGAGCAAGTAGAGAGGAGAGAGGAGGGAATCTTCTACGAACCCGGGATGCAAAGCCTTAGCCCCACGGCCAGATTGTGCTCGTCGAGCCCCGGATTCGCACCCCGTATTTCATCGACGGTAACGGAATATCTTCTGGCAATCGAGTACAGCGTGTCGCCCTGCGCGACCATGTGGTCCTTCCGCGGTTTGCGGGGCTCGGGCGCGTCGCTGCTTTTCCGCGGTTCTCCCTGCACCGACGTGGCGTCGCCGGCCGGAGGTATCCTGATGACCTGCCCGACCTTGAGGAGGTCGGGATTCAAGCCCGGATTCGCGTCCCTTATGGCCCTCCATTTGTTCGCGTCGCCCAGGTACTGCCGGGCAATCATGCTGAGGGTCTCGCCGGGACGCACCTTGTGCTCAGTCGGGCCCGGCTTCGCCGCTTCTTCCTTCTTCGACGCCGCCGGGGCCTGCATCGCGGCCGAAACCTGGCCGCCGTCCCCGCCTTCCCGCGCCGGGCTCAGGTCCTCCCTGCCCGGCCCCTGGGCCGTTGCGGGTCCCGTCCGCTCCTTCGAAGCATCCCCCAGGGAGGACGAGCCGGGCTTGAGCTCGTCCGGGGCCGGGGGCTGGTATATCGCCTTCACTATGGACGGCACGTCGGATATCCGCCTGTCGGAAATCGCCTGGTCCAGCTCGCCGGCGGTTTTTGCCGCCCTCGATCCGGCTATCAACACCTTCTCCTCCGGATCGCGCCCGGGCATTGACGAGACCACGATGTACACGGCGATCCCAATCAGGATGAAACTCAGCACCACCGCTTTTATGAGCTTGTTCATGCCGCGCGCTCCAGTCCATCCATGGCCGCGGGGCGGCGGCTGCCGCCGCCGCCCCGCGTGCCTCAGTCTGCGGAAAGGTTGCTATTCAATCGCCTCGATTCTTTCGACCTCGATTACCTTCCAGTGGCTGGAAGGGTCGCTGATTATTTTCCCGACGATGCCGACCTTCTTGCCGTAGAGCTTGGCATCGTAGAGATTGCATGACTTCCCGGCCGCCCTGAGGTGGTACGTCTCGATGCCGTCGCTCACGAGCTTGTGCGTCCCGCGCCTGCCGATGAACATCCCAAGGGCCTTGAACACGCCCGTTGCAGTGTATTCGACCTTGGCGTCCTTCTTCTGCTGCATGAACTTGCCGACCATTTCCAGGAGCTTGTTCATGTATTCCTTGTCGAGGTCCATCCTGGCCTGCCGCTGCTGGGCTTTTTCCTGCTCCATCGCCGCCTGCCTGGACTCAATCCGGGAAATCAGCTCGAGCTGGTCCGAAGCGAGCTTCTCGTAGCGGCTTCCCCTGTTTGCCGAGTCGGAGAGAACCTGCTGGAACGCCTCCTTGGCCGACTTGAGGTCGCCCGCAAGCCACTTGGTCAGGCCATCCCTGTAGGCTTCGCCGAGCCTCGATTCATCCGCGTCGCTAATCTTCTTCGCCGGAGCCGCCGCGGGCCTTGTATTGTCCTCTTCGACCGCCCTCGCGCTGTCCGAGACTTCCGACGGCGCGAATCCCGTCCTCTTCAGGTTCCTCTTGTACACCCAGCCGACCGCCGCGTCCGGAGCCTCAATCTTGAGCCATTCGCCGGTCTTCTCCCTCACGTTCACCCTGGTCCCGTCGTCGACTGTGCCGAGAATCGAGTCCTGGGTGTTCGGAGAGCAGCGGAGGTTGACCCTGGAGGCGTTGACCGCCCCTGAATTCCCGTCCTGCATGGTCACGCATTTGGCGCTTATGTACACGGGAACCGACTTGGGAATCCGCACCTGATACCAGTCACCGACTTCCCGGACTGCGACCAGCTTCGCGCCGGCCTCGAACGTGGCCAGGATTCTATGCGCCATCGAGCCGCCGGAGCGCAGGTTGACCTTGTCCTTCTCGACCTCGATGACGAAATCCTTGCCCTGGGCAATCGATACCGATCCGAGTATCATGCCCGCAGCCACAGCAATCATCAGGAACTTCTTCATCTCCCCTCTCCTTTAAAAAATCCGCCTTGGATGATGCATTTCCGCTTCAACGCCCCCCTCCGGTCCCCTCTCCCCCGGCGGTGAGCTCGTAGTACTCCTTGACCGACGCCGAATCCCCGAAAAGGGCCTCGCCCGCTTCCCCGAGCTCTATCCCCATGACCTTCGCCTTCTCACGGACCGCCTGCGGCGCAAGCTCCCGCTCCAGGCAAATCCGTATCTTCCTGTTCTCGTCGCGCTTGTTCTCGCAGTTCGTTATGAGGCCGCTTATCCCGTATCCCTTCACCGTAACTGCGGTCCGCCGGTGGACGAGCATGATCCCGGCAACGGCTATAATCGCAAGCGTCAGAACCAGTCTAAGCCACTTTCCCATGCCTTCAGAGCCTCTCGACCGCCCGCAGTTTCGCGCTCCTGGCCGCCGGATTCGTCCGCTTCTCGTCTTCGCCGGGCCTTGCCGGCTTACGGGTCAGGAGCCTGTACACGCCCTCCGCCGCCCCCCGCCTGAAGGACTGCTTCACGAGCCTGTCCTCGAGCGAGTGAAAGCTGATTACCGCAGCCCTTCCGCCAGGCGCGAGCGCTCCTCGCATCCCGCAAAGCGCGATTTCCAGGTTCTCGAGCTCCCTGTTCACCGCAATCCTGAGCGCCTGGAAAGTGCGCGTCGCCGGGTGGATCCGCCCGTGCCTGCGCGGCACCGCTTTCACTACAATATCGGCAAGTTCCCGCGTTTCCTTTAGCGGTTTTTTCGCCCTCTCCCTGACAATCGCCGACGCGATGCGCATGTGGAAATGCTCCTCCCCGAACCTGTGAATCAGCGATGAAAGGTCGTCCCTGGAAAGCCTGTTCACGAGGTCCGCCGCCGTGCACCGTCCCTCGGGATCAAACCTCATGTCCAGCGGACCGCTCTTCTGGAAGGAGAATCCTCTTGCGGGATCGCTGATTTGACGGTTCGAGAAGCCCAAATCGAGCAGAATCCCCGACAGGCCGCCGGGATGCCCGGCGAGGAAGTCGGCGAAGTTGCCCCGGATGAACCTCGTCCTTGGGCCGAATCCGCGAAGGCGTTCCGAAGCGGCGGCCAGCGCAAAGGAATCAAGGTCGCAGCCAATGAGCTCGATTCCTTCCCCGCCGGCCTCGAGAACGGCCTCCGCATGGCCTCCCCCTCCCACCGTGCCGTCGAAGAACAGACCGCCCCTGGCAGGTTCCAGCAGACGGATTGTCTCCCCGAGAAGCACCGGCAGGTGGTATGGAGGGGCCGCGGCATCCTGCATGGCCCCTGCATTCATGACCTAGAGAACCCTGCCTTCCCCGACCGTGTCGAGGAGGCGTTTGATGAATGGGCTGAAGTCGACCGCCCCGTACGCCTCCGACTTGCGTTTGAGTCCCCTCTCTATCCTCTCCTGCAGCTTCGCGAAGAAGCGCAGGACATCCTCGTCCATTTCGATGAGCCCGTCCCCTGACTGCAGCGCCCTCCTGACCTCGTCGAAAATCCTCTCGTCAGCCTTTTCGTCCAGCGCAGCCCTTCTCTCTTCCGTCTGTACGCCCGGCATCACTTCTCCTCTCAAGAATCCCCTTCCCTCAGCCTGTTTAACTCTCTCCACATCTCGAGCTTGCTCCCCTCGACCTTCTCCCGCCTGTAAGCTTCCCATCCATCCCTTGCCCAGATTTCGAAGTGGTCGCCGCTTCCCACGACAGCCACGTCCCCCTTTCCCCCAATCGCGTCGAAATGGTCCTTCGTAAGAACAATCCTTCCCTGTTTGTCCAGTACGCTCCACTCGACGTCGGCCAGGAAATCGCGCTGAAGAGAATCGAAATCGTCGCGGCCTCTAAGGTGTGCCAGCCTCTTCTCGAGCTTCCGCCACTCGGATCGCGTGAATACCATGATGAACGGCCCCCGTCCGAGCGCGAGATAGAACCCCTCGACTTCGCCGGAGGATTCGGCGATCTTCCTGAACTTCGACGGTATGCTGAGCCTCAGCTTGGAATCTACGACCTTGAAGTCTTTGCCGAAAAACACTACGACCTGAATCCTCCAACTCCTCTCCCCCCGCGACAGTCCTTCGAGTCTCCCTTCCCTATCGGATAACCTTGAGCACCAGGTTGTCTTTCATCCGCTGAATCCCGGCCTTGGGATTTTTTAGTCATTCTTGGGCATTTATGGGAAAACTAAGATAAGTATATACATGAATTGGGTGGAGTCAAGCTCGGCTTGGAAATTATTTTTCAAATGAATGCGAACATTGTTCTCAAAATCAATACATCAGGTAGATTTTCTCTTAACAAATCAACTAGTAATTGCGTTTGAAGCTGAACGCTTGTTCGAATTCAAAAGCGGGCATGGCATCCCGCGCGATAATTCCGCTTTTTTTTCTAAAGTTTTCCCTGCGAATGCGCTTACTTAGGGAATAGTTAGCATGAATCTGGGCATGGCGCACCGGTGCCGGCAGAGCGGCAGTTCATGGAATCTGGAAGGGGATTCTGCTTCGCTTTCCGGCCCGGGAACGGCGTTCCGGTCCTAGGCGGGCGGATTGAGGCGCTTGATCAGCGTGACCGAGTTGCCGATGTCGTTATATTCGAGCCTGTCCGTGCACTTGAGCATGAGCATGATTCCGAGGCCGCCCAGCTTGCCCTGCCGGTGCCTCTCCCTGGCCGCGCCGAGGGCGTCTCCGCCCGATCCGCGCTGCGTGTAGAACTTGTGGTCGAATCCCTGGCCCATGTCGGTGACGTTTATCGTTATCTTCTCCGCGTCCAGCAGGTAGAGGACCTCGATTGTCTTGTCCCTGCGGTGGCGGTTGCCGTGCTGGGCTGCGTTTCCGACCGATTCCCTGAAGGCTGCCGACAGCGCGACCTGGCCCTCGTCGTTGAGGCCCGACTGCTCGAAGAGCCTCGCGGCGAGCCTGTTGGCCCGGTTCACGTCCTCCTCCGAGGTCGGGAACTGAATCCGCACCTCCTGCCTGAACAGGGCCTCCTCTTCCGAGATTCTCGCGAGCTCGTTGTCCGCCTTGTCGAGGAGCTGCTTCACCTCGAACGGTTCGATGACCATCTGGTCGGCGCAGACCCGGAATTCCGCGGCTTTCTTCGGATCAGCCGACGCCCCATGCACGGAAATCATCGGCACGAGCCCGGTCGCGAGGGTGCACTTGAGCTTTTCCATGAAAGCCTGGCTGTCTGCGACCTTGGAATCGACTATCGAAAGAAAAGCCCCTCCCGCCGCTTCGACCTTCTCGAGGGCTTCCTTGGTCGAAATCAGGGAGTTCACGTCCCATCCCGCCCTTGCGAAGTGGTATTCGAGCGTCCTCACGAACGGGTCCTTTTCCGGGACCAGCATGAGGATTGACATGGTCTTCAGGCTTTTAATCTGCGCCTTCAGCGCGGGATCCGGGACGAACTTCAGAGAGAGGCCGTTCCCGAGCCCTGATTTCATCTTCTGGCTTGTTGTGAATGATATGACCCGCCTTGCATGGACGATTTGCTCCTTGCCCGACGCGTCGGTGAGGGATTTTGCCTTTTCTTCGACCACGTTCAGGGAGAAAAGCCCGTCCAGGTCGAGCTTGTCGCCCTTCAGCATTGAATCCCTTATCACCTTTATTATGTTTTCGATGAACTTCCCCGCCTCTGATTCGGAGCATTTCATCTTTTTCGCGATTTCCGACGCCGCTTCCTGCGAGGGCAGGGCGAGGACCTTGGCGGATTTGGGATTGCCGTCGGAATCGACCGGGGAGATGTCGGCGAACGAGCGGAATTTTAAGCCTGCCCCGAGATTAATCCTGGATTTCATCAGTTCCAGCGCGGCTTGCAGGCCGGTCTTCGCCTTCTGCGCGTCGACCCCGGCTGCGGCTGCGAGCTTCTCGGCCAGGCGGTCGTCGGATATGACGTTCATTTCTGCTTCCGGACATCAGGCGCCGGGAGGCTGGCGGTCCTGCCTCCCTGCGTGTCAAAGGGAACCGGCGTCACTTGAAATCGGCGGATTTCTTCCTGAGCTCCTCGTAGGTGATGATTCCCTTTTCCACCAGAAGGGGGATCAGCGCCTTTTCCATGGCTTCATCGATTTCAACGGTCTTCGATTCGTCCCCTGCATCCTTGGCGCCCTTTTCCTGGGCTTTGCTCTCGTAGAACAGCTCGCTGATGACTCTCGTCAGGTGGGCCCTCGAAGCCATTGCGACCTCGACCCTGCAATTGGCGATGAACTGGACTTCCTCGATAGCCTCGAAATCCGTGGGGTCGGACATTGCGAGCGACAGAACGCCGTTTTTATAGTGAATGGGCACCACCTGGTGCTTCTCAATCACTTCCTTGGGCACCCTTTTCACGAGGTCCTTGGGGATTACAAGGTTCGAAAGGTCCGCGATGGGGAGCCTTTCCTGTTTCGCCAGGAACTTCGTGAGGTCGTCGTCTGAAATGAATCCCAGCTTGACGATAATGCTCCCGAGCTTGCCCCCGAGCACCTTCTGCATGTCAATCGCCTTCTTGAGCTGGGCGTCCGAAAGGAGATTGGACTTGAGAAGAAGCTGTCCTAGTTTCGCTTTTTCCATATTGTGACCTCGCCAGAGGCGTCAATCTTGCACCGCCTTCAGGACGGTGTCAAGCAAAAACACCGGGTTGTGCGGCCTTCATTCGCCCTGCGTGTCCAGGATGGCGTCGAAGTTCTCCTTCGCCCTGTTCATGTCCTCCTCCGAGAGCGAGGGATTCAGTATGTCGAAATTCTCGCCCGACCTGGCATGGGCCAGAACCACGAATTCGCCGGCTTCCCTGGTCTCGCTTCTGACGTACCTGAGCGCGCGCTTCTGCACGAGCACCATGCCGAGAAGAAACGTGAACGCCTCCTTGCCCTGGCTGCCCCCGCCTGCAAGCTTCCGGAATATGTCCAGCATCGTCTCCTGGTCGACGTACCTCGGCCTCGCCTTCTGCTTCTCCTCCTTCACGCGCTTCGTCTTCCAATGGGAGAAGAAATCCTCCCTCGGGACCTTGTCCCAGCACTGCAGGCAGAAGTCCAGCCTGTCGAATTCGATGCCGTTGTCGCGCAGCGAAGAGTGGAACTCCATGCCCTCGAGTTTCGCGCCGCATGAGCAGCATTGCAGGGACGGCTTTCGGACATTCCATTCCATGCGTTATCCGCCGCCTTTCCCGAATGCGGCAATCCAGCCCGCCGGGTCGTCACCGAGATTGCGCCCTGAAATCCCCCTCAACGCCTTCAGGATTTCCGTCTTCACCATCGGATCGGCGTCGTCCTTCATCCTTCCCAGGGCGGCGGCGAGAGAGGGAAGCGCAGCCTTGTCGCCCAGCGCAGCCGCGGCTTCGGCCGCGAATTTGACGATCGACGGGTCCGCCGAGTCAATCCGCCTCCTCACGTGCGGAGCAGCCCTCGTGTCGCCCAGGCTCCCGAGCGCCCTCAGCATGGCGCAGACGACAAGCGGGTTCTCCTCCTTTCCGAGAGCCCCGGCCAGCGCATCCAGGGACTCCGCCGACTTAAGGGCTTGAAGGGCCCTTGCGCCCATGAAACGAACGTTCGGCCTCGGATCGGAGAGCAGTTCCTTGAGCGGAAGCACGGCGTCTCGTCCGAATTCGGCCATGACGTCGATGCACCTCTGCTTGATTGTCTGCCTCACCCATTCGGACTTGAGGACTTCGACCAGGAATCGCAGCGAGGCTTTTCCAAGCAGCCTGAGCCCATCCTGGGCCGCAGATATGTCGAGCGCGTTCTCGCTCTTGAGCTTCTGAATCAGCTTCACTGCCGCGGCGCTTTCTCCGGGACGCCCCATCGCCTTCAGCGCCACCGTGGCCTCGCCCCATTTGGTCCGGTCCTCGGAATCGAATTCCTGCGCGAGCCTTACAATCTTCCCGATTCTCGCAAGCTCGGCGCGGGCCGCAGCGCCCTCGTTTCCCGCTCTGACCGCTTTTGGAAGAAGCTCGATAATCCTGTCGTAGACGAATCCCTTTTCCTTCTCGTTGAGCCTGGTCAGCGCCCCGGCGCCTTCCTCCCACGCAGCCGGCTTGTCGCCTTCGAACATGACCAGGTATTTCGGAAGCAGCGCGGCTCTTTCCCTGGAGAGCCGCTGATGCGCCTCGAGTTCCTCGTGCCACTGGCCAATCCAGTCGCCCTGATCCGCCTCAGGCCTCTCTTCAGGGGACCCGCTGCAGCCTGCGATTAAGATTTGGGCGGCAAGAATCCACGGAAACGCCCACGCGGGGAAACGTCTCTTTGTAACCATCTGAGCCATCGAAAGTTACATCAACCGTTCGCGAGAAAAAAGTATATCACATTGATCCGGGGAAAGTCAAGCGGGAACATTTTTCCTCAACATTTCCCGGTCCTGCGCGTAGTAATGCATGTCCAGCCCGGGTGTTCCGGGCTCTTTTCTGTTGAAAAGCGCGACTCTCGATGGTAGTCAGGATTTTCCAGTATTTATCGGACAAGGAGGTGGCGATGAGCAGGGCATTTGTCGTTCTTGGAGCACTGGTCTTCTGCATGGCCGCGGCTTCGGTCGCTTTCGCCGAGGAAGGCGAAGGAGAAAAGAAGGAGGAACTCGGATTCCGCGAGCGCATGACGCTTCAGGCGCTGACCGGGATGCTAGAGCTCAACACGGAGCAGCAGGCCAAGATAAAGGACACTCTAATCAAGATGACGAAGTCTACGGACGAGGAAATCAAGAAGATATTAAGTCCCGACCAAATAAAGAAATACGACGAATTCAAGGACATGGGGAACAGAGGCATGAGGTTTGGCGGCGGTGCCGGCGGTCCGGGCGGCATGGGAGGGATGGGAGGCATGGGAGGCCGCGGCCGCGGAGGATTCGGGTTCGACATGAACTTCAGCAGGACGCTTGAAGAATGGAAGAAGCGCCTCAACCTGGATGAAAAGCAGGCGAAGAAAATAGAGGAAATCATCCAGGGCATGACCGAGGAAGCCATGTCGAAGTTCATGGAGAAGCTCCCTAACGCCTTCGGCGGAGAGGGCAGGTTCGACTGGCAGAAGGCCATGAAGGAGCTCAAGCCCGATGTCGACAAGCTGATAGACAAGGCCGTGGAGAAAATCCGCAAGGAGCTCAGGGAGGATCAGCTTCCCGAGTTCGAGAAAGTCGTCGCCGAGTTCAAGGAGCAGGTGGACGGCTGGTTGAGCGGCAGGAGGCCGGAGCGGGGCGACAGGGGCGACAGGGGCCGGGGCGAATTCGGAGCATGGCGCCTCGACGCGGTCATGCGCGACCTGAACCTTCCCGCGGAGGAAGCGGAGATACTTAAGCCGAAAATCGAGGAGATTCTCAAGCTCCAGGGACAGGTCCAGACCGATTTCCAGAAGGCGTCAGGGGAGCTTCGGGAGCTCATCGGAAAGGCCGCGGCCGCCGCCGACGTGAAGGCCAAGCTGGACGGGATAAGGGCGAAGAAGGAAGAGGGCGAGAAGGCAATCAAGGCCAGGCAGGCCGAGCTTCGCGAACTGCTCACCTATGAGCAGGAAGCCAAGCTCGTGATGCACAGGGTGCTCGAGTAGCTAGGCGGCGCCGGTTCGATTCCCTCAAGGTCGTGCGGACCCGGGTTTCCGGACGGCTTCCTTTGAAGCGGGTTTCAGCCGGTTCCGCAACCTGCGCCCATGACTTCCAGGCGGAATTCAATGGTCCGGATGAGGGCGCTCCGGGAAGCCCCCTCATCCGGGCCCATTATCGGAGACTACATGCTTCTTGGCGAGATACTGGTCAGGAAAGGCAAAGCGACGCGCGCCGACGTCGACAAAGCCCTCGGCATCCAGAAGGACACGGGCGAGCGCATCGGCGCCGTCATGGTCAGGATGGGCGTCCTTAAGGAGGAGGACGTCCTCGAGGCGCTGAGCGAGCAGACGAGGATTCCGGTGATCGACTTCTCCCGGGTGGAAATCGACAAGAACCTTTTCCGGGAGATCCCGTCGAAGCTTGTGCATTCGAGGACTTTCCTTCCGCTCAGGCGCGAGAACAACACGCTCACGGTCGCCATCTCTGATCCGCTCAACCTCTCCTCCCTCGATGATCTCCGGACAATCCTGGGCGTGGACATAAAGCCCGTGCTGGCCAGGGAGCGCGACATCCAGAAAACCATGACCGAGCTCTTCGGCGTGGGCGCGGATACCGTCGACCAGATGATTGAGGAGTCCGCGGACGAGCTCACGGTCCTCAAGGACGAGGAGGACAAGACGGGCGACCTCGAGCTGGTCGAGGATGCCGCCCTAATCAAGCTCGTGAACCAGATAATAAAGGAAGCCCTCGCCGACAGGGCGTCCGACATACACATCGAGCCGGTCGAAGGCGATCTTCGCGTGCGGTACAGAATAGACGGGGTGCTCCACCGCCAGCCCATGCCGCCCCAGCTCAGCAAGTTCCAGTCGGCCATCATCTCGCGCCTGAAGATCATGGCGAACCTCAACATCGCCGAGCGCAGGCTCCCGCAGGACGGCAGAATCAAGCTGAAGATCGGCGGAAGGAACATCGACGTCAGGGTTTCCGTAATCCCCACCCTCGTCGGAGAGGGCATCGTCATGAGGCTCCTCGACAGGCAGTCCATCGCTCTCAGCCTCGAGGATCTCGGGATGGCGGATGGCACTTTCGCCGTCTTCAAGGAGGTCATTGCCCAGCCCCACGGCATATTCCTCGTGACCGGGCCGACGGGCAGCGGCAAGACCACGACTCTCTACGCCGCGCTCAACCGGCTGAATTCAATCGACACCAAAATCGTGACCATCGAGGACCCGGTCGAGTACCAGCTCGAGGGGATAAACCAGATTCACGTGCGGTCCAAAATCGGGCTCACTTTCGCCCACGGCTTGCGGTCCATTCTCAGGCACGACCCCGACATAATAATGGTCGGCGAAATCCGCGACCTGGAGACCGCCCAAATCGCGGTGCAGGCCGCCCTGACAGGGCACCTCGTTCTCAGCACTCTCCACACGAACGACGCCCCGCAGGCGATAACCAGGCTCGTGGACATGGGCGTCGAGCCGTTCCTGATTTCCTCAACTGTCGAGGGTATGATGGCGCAGAGGCTTGTCAGGACCATCTGCCCCCATTGCAGGGAGGAATACGCGCCCTCGGCCAAGGAAATCGAATTCATCCTGCGTCTGGGAAGGGACGAGAGCCCTGTGAAATCCCTTTTCCGGGGCAGGGGCTGCGAGGAGTGCAGGTTCACGGGGTTCAGGGGCCGCAGCGGCATCTTCGAGATATTCCGCGTGGACGACTCGATGAGGGACCTAATCAACAAGAACCCCACCTCTCACGTAGTTCGCAACGAGGCGCGCCGAGGAGGGATGATCTCCCTCCGGGAGGACGGCATCAGGATGGTCCGAGAAGGGAAGACGACAATCGAGGAGGTAATCTCCACGGCCAAGGAGGACGAGCCCTCGGCCGCGAAAGCCGGGAACCGCCCTGCCGGGTAATTTGTTCCGGGATTGAATCCGCCGTTCGGGGCGGGGAGACATATGGCGAGCTACGAATTCAAGGCGAGAAACGCGGGCGGCGAGCTGGTCGCCGACGTCATCACAGCCGACAGCGAAAGGGCGGTGATGGAGATACTCGACCGCAGGGGCCTGTTCCCGGTCGAGATTAGGGAGAAGACCGCCGCGGCCGGGCGCTCGGTCCGCGCGGGCATCAGGGGCCGCGTTAAAACGGACGAGCTCGTGGCATTCGCCCGCCAGCTCGCCGACCTTCTCAAGGTCGGCATAACGCTCAACAAGGCGCTGGACGCGCTTGCAAGGCAGACGCCCGAATCGGAATTCGGGCGAATCCTGGACAACCTGCGAGCCGACGTCGCATCCGGCACGCCCCTCAGCCAGGCCATGGAGAAGTTCCCGAGGTGCTTCAACGAGCTGTTCGTGAGCATGGTCGAGGCCGGGGAGGCCGGCGGATTCATCGAGGAGTCGCTCGAGAGGGTGGCATCCTTCAGCGAGCAGATTCAGGAGCTCAAGAGCAGGGTCCGAGCGGCGATGGCCTACCCCATACTCCTATCGGTCCTCGGCACGGCGACCGTCGTCTTCCTGCTCGTGTTCTTCATTCCGAGGTTCACGCAGATTTTCTCGGACATGGGCGGGGCGCTCCCCTGGCCGACGCTCGTGCTCATCGGGGTATCGAACTTCATGCAGTCCTACGGGATATTCCTGCTCGCGGCGCTCGTGGTGCTGGGGTTCATCGGGTACAGGGTGCTGGGCACCGACTCCGGCAAGCTCGCGTTCGACCGCGTCAAGCTGAAGATTCCGGCCGTGGGCCCCGTGTTCCAGAAAGCCGCGATTGCCCGCTTCGCCAGGATTCTCGGCACGCTCCTCAAGAGCGGCGTCTCCATCCTGGACGCCATAGAGATAACGCGGAAGGCGGTGGGCAACAGGTGGTTCGGACTCCACATCGAGGAGGCGTACGGCCAGGTGAAGGAGGGGAAAAGGCTCGCCGAGCCCCTGAGGGGGTATCCCGAATTCCCCAGGATTGTCGTCGACATGATTGCCGTTGGCGAGGAGACGGGAAGCATGGAAGATGTCCTCGTGAAAATTGCGGACAATTACGACAGGCAGGTGGACAGGGCGGTGAAGGTCCTCGTTTCGCTCATGGAACCGCTAATGCTGATTTTCATGGGCGGAGTCGTGGGAGCCATCGTCATTTCCATGCTTCTGCCCGTGTTCACCCTTCAGTCCATAGTCAAATGAGAAACGCCCGCGCTTCAGGGGCGGTTCCGCGCGTTTGGAGGAATTGCAAGTGGTCTTCAAGAGGCATGACACGGGGTTCACGCTGGTCGAGCTGCTTCTCGTCATCATCATCATCGCGACGCTGGCCGCAATCGTGGTGCCCAAGTTCACCGGGAGGTCCGAGGAAGCCAGAATCGCGGCGGCCAAGGCCGACATTTCGACGATTGAAACCCAGCTCGACATCTATGCGCTCGACAATCTCGACAAGTACCCGACGGCCGAGCAGGGGATAAGGGCGCTCGTGGAGAAGCCGACCACTCCTCCGGAGCCGAAGAAATGGAAAGGCCCGTACCTGAAGAAGGGAGTGCCGGCCGATCCCTGGGGCAACGAGTACAAGTACCTCTACCCGGGAACGCACAACAAGTCCTCCTTCGACCTCTGGTCGATGGGACCCGACGGGCAGGACGGCGGCGGCGACGACCTGTCCAACTGGGGGGAGGGCGTGGAATAAGATGATTTCAGCCCCGCAACGGCCAAAGTCTGCGGCTCTCCTCCCTTCCGCCCGCGAAGCGGGAGGAGGGGCTTTGACCCCCGCCCGGCTTTCCGGGCCAAAGCCCTCGGGCTTCGCGATGATGGAGCTCATCGTCGTGCTGCTCATCATATCCGTCGTCGCGGGAATGGCGGTCCCATCGTTCGTGCGGGCGATGCCCGGGCAGAGGCTGCAGAGCGGCATGCGGGACCTCTTCGCCTCGGCGAGGTATGCGAGGAGCGAGGCGGTCATCAAGGGAATCAAGCACAGGATTGCCATCGACCCGTCGATTGGCGAATTCTGGATTGAGTGGGAGGCGGACCCGTTCGAGGCTCCGGGGACGTTCGAGGAGGCCGAGGGCGCCTGGGGGAGGAAGCACAGGCTGCACGACACGCTATTCTTCAGGGACATCGCGGCGAGCGGTGCCGCGGCCGCGGACTCGGGGATTTATTGCGCCGAGTTCAGGCCCGACGGGACCGCCGGCGCCGACATGGTCCTGGTGCTTTCCGTCGAGGGGGACGAGGAGGAGAGCGTCGGGCTGAGCATAAGGGCGCTTACGGGGCTCTCGCGCATCGTGGAAGGCGATGAACTGGCGGCCAGCTGGTCCGCGCTTTCGGAGTCGTCGGAATGAGAAGAGGCGGCGCCGGATTCACGCTGATGGAAGTCATGATCGCGGTCGTGGTCGTGGGGATGGCCATAACCGTGATTTCGCAGGGGTTCGCCGCGGGCACGAAGGCCGCGGCCGTGACCGAGAGGAAGACGAGGGCCGCGCTTCTCGCCGGCGAGCTCGTCTGCATGATGGAGACCGGGCAGATTGACATCCTGACCCAGACCGAGGGCGAATTCGCGAACAGCCCCGACCTCCCGCAGGGCGCGGTGATGGATTCCGAGGGCTTCCGCTGGAGGTGCCTGCTCGAGGACGCCGGGATGGCCGACCTCTACAAGGCGACCATCACAATCGAATGGTCCGATGCAATCGACGGCGGCGTTCCGAGGGGCTTCGAGTTCGTCCGGTATTTCTACAAGCAGTCGGAAGATGAAGAATCGTCCGCCGGGACATCGACGGGGAACTGAACCGGAAGCGCGGGAACGGGCCGGGGCATGCTCCGGCAATCCCGCCCGGAGCCGGGGCCGCATCGCGAATGCAGCGCCGTTCGCAGCCCTGTTCCCCGGGCGGGCTTCGGGGCCGCGTCCGGGCAGCCGCGGGTTCACGCTCATCGAGCTGCTCCTCGCCCTGCTCATGACCGCGATACTGGCGGGCGGCCTCTACCAGTCCCTCTTCGCCGGCCGCATGGCGCAGAGGCGGGCCGAGGAATCCGCGCGGCTGAACCAAATAGGCAGAGCGGTGCTGGACGCCGTCAGGCGGGACCTCGAGTGCATCGTTCAGGAGCCGGGCCCCTTCAACGCCGGGCTGTACGGGAAGAACGACGAGACGTCGGAATTCCCCGCCGACTCGGTGTCGTTCCTGGCCAATTCCGCGTTTCCGCTCGTGAAATCGTCCTCCGAAGTGGACTACGAGGCCGCCGACAGGACGATTGAGTCCGACCTCATGCTCGTCGAATGGGGCCTTGGAACCGATGACCTGGCGGGAATCGTACGGAAAACCAAGAGATGCCTGACCTGCACGCTTTTCGACGATACGCCCGCATGGAAGTCCGAGGACCTCGCCTTCGAGGCAGTGGGCCTCAACTTCAGGTATTTCGACGGATCGGAATGGAAGGACGAATGGGATTCAGCGGAGAGCGGGACCTTCCCCGAGGCGATTGAAGCCACGGTCGTCATCGGTCTCGTCGAGAAGGTTGACGGGGCCGTTTCGCTGTACGACGCCGACGGCAAGCCAGTGGAGACCGAGGTTTTCCGCATGACGCTCGTGCCCGTCGCCAGGCCTCAGAACAAGACCGGTGCGCAAGCGCCGGTCTCGGGGACGGTGAAATGACGGCGGGACTGGAATACGGACGCAAACCGGGCGGCGCAGCAGGCCGGGCCGGCGCACCGCGGAGCGCAATCAGCGGGAATCCCGCGCTCCGGGCCATGGACTCCGGATTCACGCCCGGGCGCCGGCGCCCCGGCGTTGTGCTTCTCCTGGCCCTCTGGCTGATGGCCATCCTCTCGATGATGGTCCTCTCCTTCCTCAGGAACGAGCGCATCGAGGTCAGGGTCGCCGCAGGCTACGCGGACAGGATGAGGGCCATGGAGATGTGCAAGTCCGGAATCGCCAGGGCGACCGCAATCCTCGCCGCGGACGAGACGGCCTACGACACGGCCCAGGACGCGTGGAAGAGCAGCGAATCGGACTTCAGGGAGCACGTGCTCGGGGACGACGGGTATTTCTCGCTCATCTACAACAATCTCGACGACCAGGCGGAAATCGCCTACGGCCTCGCGGACGAGAACGGGAAGATAAACCTGAACTCCGCCCCTCCGGAAGTGCTGAAGGAACTCCCGGGAATGTCGGAGGAAATAGCCGCGGCAATCGTCGATTGGAGAGACGAGGACGACGCGACGCAGAACGGCGCGGAGAGCGACTACTACCAGGGCCTCGAGCCGCCCTATGCATGCAAGAACGCCCCCTTCGACACCGTGGAGGAGCTGATGTTCGTCAAGGGCATGACCTCCGCAATCCTCTACGGCGAGGACGCCAACCGCAACGGAGTGCTGGACGCCAACGAGAACGACGGGAACGTCACCTACCCGGACGATGATTCGGACGGCGTGCTCGACGGAGGGCTCCTCGACTTCGTGACCGTCTATTCCTACGAGCAGAACGTCTCCCAGGACGGCAAGCCCAGGGTGAACATCAACGCCGAGGACGAGGGGAAGATGGCATCGGACTTCGGGGAAGTCCTCGGACCGGTAATCGGGTCGGGCCGGGCGTCGTCCGTCGCCGCCGAGGTCCTGAACTACCGCAGGCTCATGAAGAGGGCGAATTCGAACTTCCGGTTCGTTTCGGCCGCGAACCTGCTCTCGCCCGTGACGACGCTGGCTCCCGAGGAATTCAGGAAGGCCGCCGATTACGTCACGGTGACGGACGACCAGAGAATCGAAGGGATGGTCAACGTCAACACCGCCCGCAGGGAGGTGCTGGCGGCCATAACGCGAACCCTGCAGGGCTTCGCGGACGGCGACGTGGACAAAATCGTCGAATTCCGATCCAAGGAGGACAGCGACCTTTCGGGCATCGCATGGGTTCTGGACGCCCTGGAGGGCGACGCGCTCAAGTTCCAGCTCCTGGCCCCGTTCATAACCGTGCGCTCCGGGCAGTTCATGGCCCAGTCCGTCGGCGTCATCGCGCCTTCGAGGGTCGTGTGCAGGGCCATTGCCGTCCTTGACCGTGTGCAAAAGCCGCCGGTTGTTATATATTGGAAGGACGCCTCGGGCCTCGGCGCCCCATTCAAGGCGAGGTCCATCGAGGAAATCCAGGCCGAGGCATCCACCGAGAGCAAGTGAATATCGTTGTTGGCGGGGTATCAAGGTGCTCAGAAAGAAGAGAGGAACAGCCGTGCTCCTCGAACAGAGGAGCGCGAGGGCCCTGGAAGCGGAAATCCAGGGCGGCCGGCTGGTGGTGACCAGGTGCGGCCGCGGGGAGCTCGCCGAAGGGGAGGAATCCAGTCCTGCGGCGCTGGGCAGGCTCCTTGCGCGCGTCCTCGGCGCGGCCGGAATCAGGACCGATGCTGCGACGGCGGTCATTCCCGCCCAGAAAGTGCTCCTGCGAAGGTTCTCGCTGCCGTCGGTTTCCCCCTCGGAGCTGGAGCGGATGGTGCAGTTCCAGGCCCAGAAGGCGCTGCCGGTGGGCGAGCAGGGGCTGAAGGTCGGGTATTTCCACCAGGAATCTCCCCAGGGCGGGGTCGAGGTGACGGCGGTGGGCGCGCCGCACGTCATGCTTTCCGAGAACCGGGCGGCTTTCGCGGAGGCCGGCCTTTCAATCGACTGCGCGACGCTCTCGATGATCGGGGCATACAACGCCTATTCATGCGGCATGTCGGAAGCCGGAACGCCCGGAGACGCGGTGTGGGTGGAAATCGGAGAGACGTCATCCGACCTCCTCGTGGCGCACGGCGGGATGCTTGCGTTCAGCCGGAGCCTGCCCGTGGGCGAGGCGTCCCTGGCCGAGGGTTCCGGCCCCGGGATCGCGGAAGCTCTGAAGAGAGGGCTCTCGGGCTCCTCCGCCGCGGCCGACTGGGCGGACAAGCTGTCCTCGGAGATAAACATATCAATCATGAACTACACGGCCAACAACAAGGGCAGGGCCGTGGACCGGGTGTTCATGTCCGGCAGGTCGGCCGGCATGGACGGGCTTGCGGAGCGCGTCGGGGAGCGCCTGGGGATGAAGGCATCGGCCCCGGTCTCGTTCCCCGGGAGGATGGACTGGGCTGCCAGGGAGCCGCAGACTGCCCTGAGGGAATACCTTGCGCTTGCAGGGGCGCTGTGGTCGGAGCTCGACCGGACGGGGATTAGGCTGAATCTCGAAGGTGAGTTCTTCGCCTCGGTCGGGAGGAAGAAGTGGAGGCTCAAGCCGATCCTGGCCGCGGCCGCCGTCGTCTGCTCAATCGCGGCCCTTTTCGCGGTCCCCGGCAACCTCACGGAGCGGAGGGAGGCGGAGATCAGGATTCTCAAGGCCGAGACCGACAGGCTGGAGAAGGAGGAGACGGAGCGCGTCAAGGGGCTCGAGAAGAAGTCGAACGAGCTCAGGAGCTGGACCAGGGAGCGCGTGTCATGGCTCGACGTCCTGCTCGAGATTTCGAACCAGAAGCCGTTCAAGGAAGGCCAGACCTCGTGGGGCATATACGTCACGAACCTCAGGTTCAGGGAGAAGGAGCCCATAAGGATGAACGGCCGGGCGAGGACCGAATCGGAGATCACCAGCTACGCTGCCCAGATGCAGCGCTCGGGCCTGTTCAAGGCCGCGGACATGACGAGTTTCCAGAAATCCGACCGGAAGGACGAGTACCCGTGGTCTTACGAGATTGTTGCAATGCTTGCTGAGGCTGAGAAGAAATGATTCTGTCGAAGAGGGAAAAGTGGGTTCTTTACGCCACGCTCGCGGTCGCATGCGCAGCGGCGGTCAACTTCCTGTTCCTCGCGCCTTTCGAGGCCGGCATGGCCGAAATCGACAAGCGCGAGAAGTCGCTCCTCGAGAAGAAGAAGAAGCTGCTCGAGTTCGTGAAGAAGGAGCCTGTCTTCCGCAGGAAGATAGAGGAGGTCGAATCGATAATTCCGCGCAGTTCGGCGGAGAAGATGAGCAACGAGTTCCAGGTCCACATCAGGGAGCTTGCGCAGAAGGCGAACCTGCAGGTGACCGACAACAAGTACCTCGACAAGACGACGATACTCGAGAAGTACATGAAGATGGCTTTCGCAATCAGGTTCGAATGCGACATAAAGCAGCTCAGGGACTACCTGTACTATCTGGAGACGTCCCCGAGGCTTCTGAAGATTTCCCAGCTGGACATCGTCCAGGAGGGCAAGAGCGGCGAAACGCTCTCGGTGAACATGAGGCTCTCGACGCTGGTTCAGGCCGAGTAGACGGCCTGGGAACGGGGGAGAAGATGAAGAGGATTTTTGCCGGAATCGCGATTGCGGCCGCGCTGCAGGGCATCTGCTTCGCAGGCGAGGCCGAGAAGGAGAAGCCTGCGCCCGCTCCGGCCTCCGGAGCCGCCGCGGAGGCAGAGGCGGCAAAACCGGCCGGGGCGAACGGACAGAAGCAGATTGAGCATTACGACGGGATTATCACGAAGAACCCGTTCTCCCCGAAAATGTACCTGAAGCCGGCTCCCAAGGAGGAGAAGCCGCCCGCCAAGCCCAGGACCAGGATAATCATCAAGGTCAGCAACCTCACGCTCACGGGAGTCGTCTGGGACCGCGCGAGCGGGAAATACCAGGCGATGATGGACGTCTCGGGCGGACCCGGCGTCTTCCTGCCCGAGGGGAGCCCGTTCAGGAAAATCAGGATCGAGTCCGTGGCCATGGACGGGGTCGAGATAACCGACCACGAAGGAGCCCGCAAGAAGATCGCGCTGGGCCAGTCGTTCCATGACGGCGAGACTGTCAGGGAGGAATGGACCGGAGGCGAGGAGCCCCAGGCGCCGGACAAGGCGTCGTCCGCGGCAGCGCCCTCCGACAAGCCGGCGGCGCCGGGCCAGCCGGCCATGTCCGACGACAAGCGGAAGGAAATCGAGGAGAGGCTCAGGGCCAAACGCAAGGATACCGTGAAATGAGGCCGCCCCGGGACGGCATGACTGGAATTCCGATTTGAATCAGGATTGAGTTCGGGAACTTGCAGGAGATGCAGATGAAGACCCAAACAAGGAAGACGTTCAGGGCGTTGGTGATGGCGATCGCGGCCGAGGCGCTGGTGTTCGCGCCGCTGCCTTTCCCGGCGCAGAACGAGGCATGCGCCCAGGAGAAGCCCGGATCGCAGGCCGGCGCGATTTCCTTCAACCTCAAGGACGCGAGGATTTCGCAGGTCGCGGAATACCTCTCCAAGCAGACCGGATGGACGATTATCTTCGACAAGCACAAGGACGTCCAGGCTAAGCTGGACACCCGCATCAACGCCGTGAGCGCCGAACCCGTCCCGGTCGAAAGGGCGCTCGATTTCCTCAATTCCGTCCTCGTCCAGCACGGCTTGAGCACCGTGAAGGTAAAGGACGTCGTAATCGTCCTCACTCTCGAGGACGCCAAGAAAAGGACCTTCGAGATACACGTCGGTTCCGATCCCGAGCAGATCCCCTTCGGCGACAACATCGTCACGCAGATAATCCCCCTCCAGTACTCCTCGGTGACCGACATCAAGAAGGAGCTCGAGGACCTCGTGGCGGACGGCGGCAAGCTTCTCATAAACGTGAGGTCCAATTCGCTGATTCTCATAGACACCGCGACCAACGTGCGCAAGTTCTGCTCGGTCATCAACGCGCTCGACAAGCAGGTGAGCCAGGAGATACTCATCAAGCCCTTCACTCTTCGCAACGCAGACGCGACCTCGGTGTCCAAGGTGATAAACGAAATCTTCGAGGAGGATTCGCAGAGGAGGGACCAGGGGAGCGGCGGAATCGGGCGGTTCATAGGGAGGCTTCTCGGGCAGCCCGAGAAGACCGACGACAAGCTCCAGCCGGTTCAGAAGGTGAAGTGCTCGGTGGACGATCGCACGAACACAATCATCGTCCGCGCGGCCAAGGACTACATGACGCAGATTGAGAAGCTCGTTTCCGAGCTCGACCTCAAACCCATGGAAATAGAATCGACGATGGTCTTCCACCTCAAGAACGCGGACGTGACGAACGTGACCACTCTCCTTACCAACCTCCTCCAGAACAAGACTACCGGGACCGCGAGGACCGGCGGCGGGACCGGGACGGGCGGATCCGGAGGCGGATTCCCGTTCAACTGGATGTTCGGAGGCGGCGGCGGCCGGGGGGGCCAGCAGCCCGGGGGCGGCGCGGGCGGGTTCAGCCGCGCCCGCGCGGGCGAGGGCGGCTACGACGAGATAGTCGGTGACGTGAAGGTCCAGGCCGACAAGGACAACAACTCCCTCGTTGTCGCGACAAATCCCAGGAACTTCCCGCTCCTCAAGAAGCTAATCGACGAGCTCGACATGGTCAGGGCGCAGGTGCTCATCAAGGTCTTCATCGCCGAGGTCACGCTCGACAACGAGACGGAGCTCGGCATGGAATGGTCGTGGAACGACTCCGTGCAGGTCGGGGACGACAACGGGTCGTGGTCTTCCAACACGAACTTCGGGCTCACCGGCGCCGCCAACAACACGGGGTTCCGCTACCAGCTCATCTCGGAGAACATAGACGTGTTCATAAGGGCGCTGAAGAGGAAGGGCAAGATGAAGGTCCTCTCCGCGCCGAGGATTCTCGCACTCGACAACCAGCAGGCGAAGATAAGCGTGGGCAGGCAAATCCCCAGAATCACAAACACGCGCGTCACGGACACGGGCAACGTCATAAACTCCGTCCAGTACGAGGACATCGGCATCTCCCTGCAGGTGACCCCGCACGTCAATCCCGACGGGCTGGTGAAGATGGAGGTGATGCCCGAGGTGTCCGAAATGGCCCCGGAATCCGAGGGGGTGCAGATATCGGAAGGAGCCATGGCCCCCGTATTCGTCACCTCTTCGGCCCAGACCACGGTCGCCGTGAAGGACGGCCAGACCGTCATCATCGGGGGGCTCATAAGGAACAAGACATCCAGCTCCGAATACAGCATCCCCATCCTCGGGGACATTCCCCTCATAGGCGCGCTGTTCAAGTCGGAGGACTTCGAGGAGGTCAGGACCGAGCTCATGATCTTCCTGACTCCGGTCGTGGTGCGCAACTCGGAATCTCTCAAGAGGATTTCGGAAATGGAGACCGAGGCGCTCAGGCTCATGGACCGCGCGCTCCTCGACGGCATCGTCAACGACGGCGTTCCCCTCGACAGGGTGCGCAAGAAGAGAATCTCCGAGCAGCTGGAATAATAATCCGCAGCGCCGGGCACGGCGCCGCCGGGAACATGCCCTTTCATAAACGGGGGCAGGCGAAAAATGCTGACGAAGCTGACAATACGCAACTTCAAAAGATTCACTGAAGCTGAAATCGAGCTCGGAAATCCGGTCGTATTCATCGGTCCCAACAACTCCGGAAAAACCACGGCGCTTCAGGCTCTCGCCCTCTGGGATGCCGGAGTCAAGCGGTGGATACAGAAAAGAGGCGGCAAGAAACGTCCCAAGGAACGGCCTGGGGTCGCAATCAACAGGAAGGACCTCTCATCCATCCCCAATCCAAGCGCAAAGCTCCTGTGGAAAGACCTGCACGTCAGGGACGTAAAGAGACCGTCCGGAAAGACGGTGACTAAAAACATCCGCATGGAGATAACCGTCGAATGCGTCTCCGATGGGAAATTTTGGGAATGCGGGATGGAGTTCGACTACGCCAACGAGGAATCATTCTACTGCAAACCCATTCCCGCACCGGGCAAGGGTGAAGGGGATATCCCTGATGGAGCGGCAGGGCTGAAAATCTGCTTCCTTCCCCCCATGTCCGGGCTTGCATCAATCGAGGAAAAGCTTGACCCCGAAGTAATCGCCAGAAGAATCGGAGAAGGCCGGACGGCCGAGGTCCTGAGGAATCTATGCTTCCTTGCGTTCACCGGGAACGACGGGCGGAGGAAGTGGGAGGACTTATGCAAGCAAATCGAGCACCTCTTCGGGGTATCCATCGACGAGCCCGTCAATGATGAAGGCCAAATAAAGATGACGTATCGTGAGCGCCAAGGCGTTCATCTTGACCTTTCCTCTGCGGGCCGGGGCCTCCAGCAAACACTGCTTTTGCTGGCCTACATAAGCATCAATCCGGGCTCGGTCCTGATGATAGACGAACCCGATGCGCACCTCGAAATCCTCCGTCAGAGGCAGATATATGAAATTCTCTGCGAATCAGCACTGAAAGCGAACTGCCAAATCCTCGTTGCCAGCCATTCTGAAGTATTCCTGAATGAGGCCGCCGGAAGAAATGTGGTTGTCGCTTTTGTCGGCAAACCTCATAGGATAGATGACCGGGGAAGCCAGCTTCTCAAGTCTCTGAGGGAAATCGGCTTTGATCAATATCTCCAGGCCGAACAGAAAGGATGGGCCCTGTATCTCGAAGGTTCGACCGATCTGGCGATACTCCGAAGTTTTGCCTCCAGACTCGGTCACAGGGCTTCGGAAGCGCTTGAACGGCCATTTGTGCGTTATGTAATGAACCAGCCGGTCAATGCCCGAAGCCACTTCAATGGATTGAAGGAAGCAAAACCCGACTTCATCGGATTTGCCCTTTTTGATCGACTTGATTCCGCTCTCATGGATGGCGCCGATCTCGTTGAGATGATGTGGAAGAGGAAAGAAATCGAAAACTACCTCTGTTCACCGGCCGCCCTTCTTTCCTATGCGGAAGCAACGGTCTCCCTTGGGCCTGAACCCGCGCCGGGTCCGCTTTTCGCACCGGCGGAGTCCGACAAGAGGAAGCAGGTCATGGACGAAATGATTCGTGACCTGTTGGCGCCGGCCGCATTGAGGAAACCGTCAGACCCATGGTGGAAAGACGCCAAGGTCCGTGATGAATTCCTCGAGAGGGTCTTCGACGGATTCTTCGAAAAACTCGGACTCCCGAATATGATGAAAAAGAGCAATTATCACGAACTCGCGCGTCATGTGCCTATCGGGGATCTGGACTCTGAGATTGCCGCCGTGCTTGATGCGATTCTCGATGTTTCCGACAGGGCCAATCCCGTAATATGAACTCCTTTCAGCGGTATCCGGGTCTCCGTACCCCCAATAGAGCAGATTCCCGCCTTCCCCGCGCCGTTTGAAATACACGCCGCAATCTTTGCTCGAATTTCCTTGACATCATGGCGGTTCGAAAGGTAGATTTGCGCAGCGTTTGGAAGCGCCCGATTCAAGCACAGGCGCATTATTGCCTTCATGACGCTCTTCATCCTTGAAAGGGAGGAAGCGTGAAAAGGGATTTTCGCTTTCTAGCCGCCTTTCTGGCGGTCCTGGTATTTTCCACAGGCCTAGCCGCGCAGGACCCGGGCGCCGCGAAGCCGGAGGATAAAAAACCAGCCCCTGAGGGAGGAGCCCAGCCCGGCAACGGAGGCGCGGAGGCGAAACCTGCCGAAGCCGGGGCCAAACCGGCGGATTCCGGCGAAAAACCCGCCGAAGAAAAGGCGCCGGAAGGCGGGGCCAAGCCCCCCGAAACCAAACCGGAGCCCGCGGATGCGCCGCAGGCAGGCAAAGAACCGGCCCTTGATTACATGTCGCTTGACGGCGAGGTCCAGAAGGCCTCGTTCGGACCGGATGGATTCGGAAACGCCTACTACGGCGACGGCACGAGGTTCCAGACGATAGAATCCTCCGAGATTGTGTTCTTCACCCCGAAGGCTCCGGCAATCAACAAGCGCTTCTTCGCCCTCCTCAAGGGGGCGGCGACCATCGATTTCAAGAAGAATCCGGTGTCGGTAAAGCTCCCGCTCGGAGACGCCGTGTTCGCCGGGGAGGGAGCCCAGGCCACTCTGCAGGTCATTTCCGACGAAAAGACCGGCGAGCAGTCGGTCAACGTCTCGAACCTTTCCGACAAGGCGACCGTCAGGATTTTCCTGGCCGAGAAGCAGATGGAGGTCGGCCCGGGGAAGACCTTTACGATTTCGGCGGGCGCTGTCAGGAGCATAGCCAAGGTCGGCGGGATGGTCGTTCCGGCCGGAGAGGCGAAGCAGGAGCACGCCGACACGTTCGAGTACCATGTCGGCGGCAAGGGCATGCTCGAGGTGAAGTTCGACGCGGTCCAGAAGCTGATGGCGGGCCAGGACTCGGACCTGATGCTGACGCTGGACCGCACCGGGGCGTCGATCCAGGGGCTCGCGGCATTCAGGTGCGGATTCTTCACGGCAAGCCTCGAAGGGAAGTCTTTCAAGATAAAGACGCCCGCCAACCGCATCGTTCTCAACGGATCCTCTTTCTGGACGAGAATAGACCCTTCGGGCGAATGGGACAGGATACAGCACCTCGAAGGCAAGCAGATGACCATCGAAAGCCTCCGCGTCCCGGGCTTCAGCGTCAACGTACCGCTCAAGGGCGGAGCCGACGTGATTCACCCCAAGGACTCGGAAGTGGTCCTCCTCTCGGTCCACAAGAGGATTTTCGAGCTGCCGCCTGAGGGGGCGCTCGAGCCCGAGCCGTCCGGGAAAGCCCATCCGGAGAAATCCGGGAAGGTCCTGCTCGGCGGCGGCGAATTCACCGTAATGATTTACACTGACGGCAGGCCGGTTTCGTACAGGTTCTTCACGGACGAGAACGATCTCGCGATTCCCCGCGGGGACGCGTTCCGGGACGCCGGCGACGTGAAGACGGTCGCGGAGGCCAGTCCGTTCCTGCGCTGATTCCGCAGGACGGAGGGATGGAGTCCATAAAAACGAAGACGATTATAATCGCATTGGCCGCGATAACCGCGGCAACCCAGCTGGCGGACGCGCAGATTTACTACAGGCGCGACCCCAAGGAGAGGCCCGCCGAGCTGGAAGTCGACGGGAGGCTCTACAAGCCGTCCGGCCAGGCCAAGGTCTGGGAGTTCAGGCTGCACGCGTTCCTGAGCGAGTTCCTGACTTACGACGACAACATCTTCCTCGCCTACCCTCACGGCGACGAAAAGACCGACGTGATTTCCAGGACCATTATCGGACTGCGTGCAGACCTGCCTGTGGACCGGCACGAAGCCCTGCTGGGATACCAGGTCAAGGTCGTCGAGTTCGCCAAACGCGGGAAGCAGGACACTCTCGAGCATTCGGCGTTCCTGAGGGGGTCGCTCAACTACGACTGGCTGTTCGTCGACCTGGACGAAACCCTGGACAGGCTCTCAGACCCGATTGACATAATCAACTCCAACCGGGCGGACAGGTGGAGGAACTCGATTGCCGCGCGTGCGGGCGTGTTCTTCGAGCCGTTCATGGCCGAGATCTCCTGGGAGAACCGCTGGTTCGACTTCGACGATCCGTTTCAGAGCCTCGACAGGATGGAGAATTACGCCGCTGCCACGGCGGACTTCATGCTCGTCGAGGACGCGAAGCTGCTTCAGCAGGTGTTCGCGTTCGTCCAGTACGAGTTCGGCCATTTCCATTTCAGGACCGACTTCAACAACGACTCCAACTACTCTGCGGTCTGGGCCGGCGCCAAGGGCACGCTCATGGACAACTTCCCGTTCACCGTGAAGTTCGGCTACATGAAGCAGATTCGCGGATCCGATGGGACCAACCCGGACACGCGCGACTACGAAGGGCCCGCATGGGAGGCCAGGGTCACGTGGAGGATGGACGACAGCTACACGTTCTTCCTCGCCTGCTACAGGAAGCTCGAGGTCTCCGGCACGTCGAACTACGCCGTCTACGACCGCGGGGAAATCGGGTTCGAAATGAAGTTCCCGCCGCAGATTACCGAGGACCTCTTCGCCGGCATCAACTTCTCCTTCGAGACCGCAGCGCCCTCCAACTCGGCTTCGTACCAGAGAGCGGGATTCGGATTCAAGCTCGAGTACTACTTCCACGACTGGGCCGCGGCCGGGCTCTACTACGACTACCGCTACCGCTACACGAACATCCCGGACGGCGACTACCGCAACCACCAGGCGTCACTGCACCTCACGGTGTTCTTCTAATTTCGCCGGGCCCGGCGTCCTTCGCTTCGCGCTCATTCTGCAGCCCAGGCCGATGCTTCAGGTTCCAAGTTGAAAGCCAAGAACCATGCCGATTTTTGCTGGCCAGCGCAAATGGCTTCCGAAGCCATTTGCGCGCCCGGCCCCCGGATAATTCATGTTCCTTCGTGAATTATCCGGGCTAAACGCCGCATTTCTCGACCCTGACCGCGCATACCTTGAGTTCGGGAATCTTCGCCACCGGGTCCAGAGCGGTGGAAGTCAGCACGTTCGTGGGGCTTTCGGCGAAATGGAAAGTCATTGAAACGACCCCCTCGGGCGAGTCGTCCGTGACTAGAAGCCTGGTGATGACCTCGCCGCGGCGCGAAACGACCTTCACGGTTTCGCCGTCGGACATCCCGAGCTTGCCCGCGTCGACCGGGTGCATCTCCAGGAGTTCGGCTGGCCTGGCGGCCTCCAGGCTCCTTACTTTGCGAGTCATGGTACCGGTGTGGTAGTGGTACAGGCTGCGCTCGGTGGTCAGTATCAGCGGGTATTCGTTGTCGGGCTGTTCGGCCGGCGGCCTGAACTCGACCGGCGTGAACTTGCCCTTGCCGCGTGCGAACCGCTCGGAATGGAGGAACCTCGTGCCGGAATGGCCCGCGTCCGGGCAGGGCCACTGGATGCCGCCGCCCCTCAGGCGGTCGTGCGAGATTCCGCCGTAGGCGGGAACAAGGCTTGCGATTTCGCCCATTATTTGAGCGGGATTCTCGTAATTGAAACCGGTCCCCCCCATTCGCGCCGCTATTCTGGCGGCAATCCACCAGTCCGGCTTTGATCCGCCCTGCGGCTCCACGGCCTTCCGCACCAGCTGGACCCTGCGCTCCGTGTTCGTGAAGGTCCCGTCCTTTTCGGCGAAGGAAGCCGCCGGCAGGACGACATGCGCAAGTTCCGCGGTTTCCGTGAGGAACATGTCCTGGACGACCAGGAAATCGAGCCTTGAAAGCGCCTGGCGCACGTGTGTCGCGTCGGGATCGCTCAGCACGGGATTCTCGCCGACAACGTACATGGCCTTGAGCCTGCCTTCGGCGGCGGCGCCGAACATGTCCGAGAGCGTGATGCCCGGAGAAGGGTCGAGTTCGCATCCCCACGCCTTCTCGAACTTGGCCCTCAGCGAAGGTTCGGCGACCTGCTGGTAGCCAGGGAACACGTTCGGCAGCGCTCCCATGTCGCAGGCGCCCTGGACGTTGTTCTGGCCGCGAAGGGGATTCACGCCGGACGATGGTTTCCCGACGTTGCCTGTCAGCATGGCGAGGTTGGCTACGGCAAACACGTTGTCGGTTCCGTGGGAATGCTGGGTTATCCCCATGGCGTAGAGAATCGAAGCCGGCTTGCAGGACGCGTAGATTCTTGCCGCCTCGATGATTTGGCTCCTGGGCACCCCCGTGATCTTCTCAACGCCGTCGAGGGAAACGGCACTCAGCGAGTCCTTGAGCGCGCCGAAGTTCTCGCAGCGCTCGTCGATGAACGCCCGGTCTATCAGGCCGTCGTCGACAATCACGTGCATCATTCCCATGAGCAGCGGGACGTCGGTCCCGGGTCGGTGCTTCAGCCAGACATCGGCGTATCGGCATAGGTCGATTCTCCGGGGGTTGGCGACTATGAGCTTCGCCCCTCCGCGGACGGCTTTTACGACCTCGACGCCAATGACGGGGTGCGCGGACGTCGTGTTGCTGCCGATGGAAAGGATGCATGCAGTCTCGCCGATTTCGGCGATTGAGTTCGTCATGGCACCGCTGCCGAAGCTGGCGGCCAGACCGGCCACCGTCGGCGCGTGTCAGAGACGCGCGCAATGGTCGATGTTGTTGGTCCTCATCACCGCGCGCGCGAACTTCTGCATCACGTAGTTGTCCTCGTTCGTGCACTTAGCCGACGCGACGAACGCGAATCCGCCGTCCTTCCGCCTGGAAAGACCTTCGGCGACCACTTCGACGGCTTCCATCCAGGTAGTCTCTACGAAAGATCCGCCGCGCTTGACCAGCGGCGCCCTCAGGCGGTCCGGATGATGCACGAACTCCGCGATGCCGAACCTCCCCTTCACGCAGGCCTGTCCCCGGTTCACGGCCTTCAGGTCCTTCGACGGGACCGTCCGGTAAACCCTCCCGTCCTTGACCTGCAGGTCCAGCTGGCATCCAACTCCGCAATAGGGGCAGGTGCTCTGGACGGTCTTGTCCGGGCGGGTCCATTTATCGGTCTTGTCTGTCAGCGCCGCAGTGGGGCACGCGTCCACGCATGCGCCGCATGATCGGCATCCGGATTCGTCGAGCGGGCGGCCGAAGGCCGTCCCTATCAAAGCCTTGCTTCCCCTGTGCGTGAAGGCGATTGCCCCGAGCCCCCTCTTTTCCTGGCACATCCTCACGCACCTGCCGCAGAGGATGCAGAGGTTGAAATCGCGGTCGAAGAACAGGCTGTCCCGCTCCATGGGCAGGCCCCGGCTGGCATACGGCAGGGTGACTTCGCCCAGGCCGATGCTGTCCGCGACGTTCTGCAGTTCGCAGCGGCCGTCGGCCGGGCAGACAATGCACCGGTCGCCGACCTGAGCGCCACGGACGCACGCATCCTCGGGCTTGCAGGTCTTGCGCTGGTCGCATCTCAGGCAGGCGTGCGGATGTTCGGTGAACACGAGTTCGAGTATCTCGCGCCTGAGCTGTCGTATCTGCGGAGTATCGGTCCGCACGTTCATCCCATCGGTCACCGGCGTCGTGCAGGAGGTCGGATACCCGCGCATCTTGTCAATCTGCACTATGCACATCCGGCAGCTGCCGAACGGGGCCAGCCCCGGGTGATGGCATAAGGTCGGAATGTAAATCCCGGCCTCGGACGCGGCCTCCAGGACGGTCTTGCCCTTTAAGGCCGTCACCTCCCTGTCGTTGATGCTCAGTTTGACTATTTTGTTCATTTCATCCTCTCCGGAGCCGGGTCACTCCTTGTCCTTCCCGGCGGTCACCGGAACCGGCGATTCGGGGACTTCGACCTTCTCTCCGGACACCTTCACGATTGCCTTGTAGCGCGGAGGACATGCCGATAGGCACGTCCCGCATTTCGTGCACTTCGCCTGGTCGATGACGTGCACCATCTTCTTTCCCCCCGCTATCGCGTCCACCGGGCAGGCCTTGCGGCAGGTCTGGCATCCCCTGCACCTGTCCGGAAGCACGTAGAAGGCGAGAAGGTCCTTGCAGACGAGCGCCGGGCATCTCTTCTTCTCGATGTGTGCCAGGTACTCGTCACGGAAGTACTTGAGCGTGGTAAACACTGGATTCGGCGCGGTCCCGCCGAGCGCGCACAGGGATCCGTCCCGCACGGTCTCCGCCAGCTTCTGCAGCTTCGGCACGTCCTCCGGGACGCCCCGGCCGCGGGTGATGCGCTCAAGGATTCCCAGCATCTGCCTCGTCCCGACGCGGCATGGCGGGCACTTGCCGCACGATTCCTTCTGAACGAAGTCCAGGAAATACCGTGCCGTGTCGACTATGCACGTCGCCTCGTCCATGACGATCATCCCGCCGGAGCCGATTATGGACCCGGCGGCGGCCAGGGATTCGTAGTCCACAGGAGAGTCCAGGAAGCTCGCAGGCAGGCACCCGCCGGACGGGCCGCCGGTCTGCACCGCCTTGAACGGCTTGTCGTCCAGTATTCCATCGCCTATCTCGTAGATTATCCTCCTCATCGGAATTCCGAGGGGCACCTCTATGAGCCCGCTGTTCTTCACCTTCCCCACGAGAGAGAAGGTCTTGGTCCCCCTGCTTTTCTCGGTGCCGAAACCCGCGTACCATTCCGGGCTCTTCTGCATTATTGCGGAAACGCACCCCCATGTTTCCACGTTGTTGATGTTCGTCGGCTTCCCCCACAAACCCGACTGTGCGGGGAACGGGGGCCGGCTCCTCGGCATGCCCCTCTTGCCCTCGATTGAAGCCATCAGGGAAGTCTCCTCGCCGCATACGAATGCCCCCGCGCCTTCCTTGATTGTGATGTGGAACCCGAAGCCCGTTCCGAGTATGCCGTCCCCCAGAAGGCCGCGCTTCTCCATCTGCTTCAGGGCCCTGTCAAGCCTCTCCAGGGCGAGCGGATACTCGGCGCGGCAGTAGATGTATCCATGGGACGCGCCTATCGCCCATGCGCCTATGAGCATACCCTCGAGGACCGAATGAGGGTCGCCTTCCAGAAGCGACCGGTTCATGAAAGCCCCGGGGTCGCCCTCGTCCGCGTTGCAGATGATGTACTTCTCCTTGCCGGGCGACATCCTGCAGAATTCCCACTTCGTTCCGGTCGGGAAGCCTGCCCCGCCTCGGCCCCGCAAGCCCGATTTCCTAATCTGCTCAATCACCTCCTCGGGCTTCATGGAGAGCGCCCTTTCCAGGCCGGAATAACCGTCCATCGAGAGGTAGTGGCTGATGCTCTCCGGGTCGACCAATCCGCAGCGGCGCAGGATTATGCGCACCTGCGGCTTGAGGGTAGGAAGGTCGGCGAACTGCGGAACGCCGGGGATCGGACCGCCGGCTACGACTCCCATGGCAAGTTCGGCATGGTGGTTGTCGCCGCCCAGATAGTCCCTGACCAGGAGTGCAGCAGTCTCGGGCGCGACGTTCCTGTAGCTGATGCGCGGCCGGCCCGGCTTGACGATGTCCATGAGAGGCTCGGCATAGCACGCCCCGAAGCATCCCACCTGCATCACGTCGGCCTCGATGCTCAGAGCCGAGAGCTCCTTGTGTACCGCATCGAGCACGGCATCGGCGCCGGCCGCGAGGCCGCAGGTGGCCATGCCGATGATTATCTTCGGGACGCCGCGCTTCTCCCCCGCCTCAATCTCAGCGAGCGCAGCTTTCCTCATTTCCTCGAATTTCATTGAAGCCTCTCAGCCTTGTCTGCGGCGATACTGGTCCAGGATGTCCTTGGCCTTGGCAGGCGTCATGCTGCCATGCACTTTCTTGTCCGTGACTATCACAGGGGCTAGCGCGCACGATCCGAAACAAGCGACCCTCTCGAGCGTGAACTTGAAGTCGGGAGTCGTGCCGCCTGCCGGAACGCCGAGTTCCCTCTCCATGGCGTCCATAATCAGAGCGCCCCCGCGCACGTGGCACGCCGTCCCCAGGCAGACCTTCACGCAATGCTCCCCGGGTTTTGTGAAGCGGAACTGGGCATAGAATGAGGCAACGCCGAAGATCTCGCTTTCCGAGATTCTCAGCGCCTTCGAAATGAATGAAATCGACTCGCCCGAAAGGAATCCGAGCCGTTCCTGGACCTTCTGCAGGATCGGGATGAGCGAGCCCTGCTTCCCGCGGAACGCGGCGAGTACGTCGTCAATCCTGTTCTCCTGCAACCAATCCCCCTTTCCTCCGGCGGATTCGCCGGGCTGATTGCCAAGGGCGATTGGAGTAGGCGGTCCGAGCCGGTCCGCGCCGGAACCGAAAGCGCAGCGTAGCCGGCTTGCGCGGAAATCACCCGTTTGACTGCGCAGGAATGCCCCCGGAACGGCGGGGGAGGCCGGTCACCTCCTCCTCCTGATTCTCCTTCCCCTGCGCCTGTGCTTCCGCTTCGGATGCGAGGATTTCGAATCCCCGCCTTCTCCTTCTTCCCCTTCCTCTTCGCCGCCCTCCTCTTCGCCCTCCCCGAGCGGCTCGACGAGGATTTCGGGCTCGGCGTATTCCTCTTCCTCTATCTTGGCCATGACCGCGCTCTCGTTCCCCTTGACTCCGGGTCCCCGCATGGGCTTGCCCTTTATGATGAGCTCCATGTCCTCTATCAGCACGGTCGGGTTCTGATATCTCCCCTTGCGATCCTTGGCCATCATCGTCTTTATGAGCGCGGACGCCTCGCTTGAAACTTCGTGATTGATTTCCGATGCGTCCGGCGGCTCCTCGGATATGTGCTTTGTCATGACCACGGCCGCTGATCCCGAATACGGGGACCGGCCCGTGACCATGTGGAACAGCGTCGCTCCGAGGGAATATATGTCCGATCTTATGTCTATGTCCGGGTCGCCCCTGGCCTGCTCCGGCGAGATGTAGTTGGGCGTGCCGATTGATGCCCCATGCTCGGTCGTCGCCGACCCCCCCTCGCCCGCCTCGCGCGCAAGGCCCAGGTCGCAGAGCTTCGCCGTCCCGTCCTTCGAAATCATTATGTTGTCCGGCTTGATGTCCCTGTGCACCAGCCCGTGCTTGCACGCGTGCTCGAGCGCCCTCGCCACCTGGACGGCGATGTTCAGCGCCCTCTTCTCGTCTATCGCCCCGCCGCGCTTGAGGATGCTCATGAGCGTCGGACCGTTAACGTATTCCATCGCGAAGTAGCTGATGCCGTTCGACTCGCCGACGTCTATCCCGGAGATGATGTTGATATGGTTGAGCTTCGCCACCGCCCTCGCCTCGCGCATAAACCGCTCCACGAACTTCTGGTTGCGCTGGAGGCGCGGAGAAAGGACCTTGATAGCCACTATCCTGTCCATGGAGAGCTGCTTGGCCTGGAAGACCGCGCCCATGGACCCTTCCCCAAGCTTCGAGATGAGCCTGTAACCCTCGATCTGCTTGTGCCCCCCCTCGCGGCCCTGGATGCGGAAGATGTTGTCCGCCTGGACCTGGGTCATGTATCCCTTCTCGACCATGATTTCCCCGATTTTCTTCGGGACGAGACCCATCTGCTTCATCTTCTTCTGAATCAGCACCGCTTCCAGGACCTGCTCCGGCGTCGCAAACTTGTTGGCAATTGCAATCTGGCCGAAGGTCAGGTTCTTCGCCTTCCTGGAATCCTCTTCCTTCCCGGCGTCTTCCTTGACGTTCTCTTCCATGTCTTCCGGTCGAATCAAATATGCTTCCTGCCCGGGGCAAGGAGAATTTTATCGCCTCCCGCTGCAAAAAAAAGCGAAATCCCCGGGATCTGCCGTCCCGCAGGCCGTCCTGACCGGTCTTTTTCGCTTCTCCCCGGCTCGGATTCGTCCTATAATGGCCGTCGAAACGGCTCACGATTTGTCCTGGAGGAGCCTTGTACGTGAGAAGGTTCCCGGCTCCTCATGGAGAGGGTTAACCGCCTGGAGAACTGATTGGCTACAAAAGAAGAAATGATGATGGCGATTGAGGCCATGAAAATGGGCCTCGTGAACCAGGATCAAATCCAGGAGTGCATGAATATCCAGAAAGCCTTCATGGAAAAAGGACAGGAAGCGCCCCTTCTCGCCATTCTCGTCAAGAAGGGCTACCTCGACCCGGCTTTCTACAAGGCCATGAAGGCGCACAGGATAATAAGCTCGCTGACCTCTGAGAACATGCGCAACCTCATACGGGGATACAAGATGCGCGACCGCCTCGGCGCAGGCGGCGTCGCCACGGTGTTCCTCGCCACGTCCGAGAAGGACGGAATGGAGGTCGCCCTCAAGATTATGCACCCGTATCACAATCTGAACCGCCTCTTCGTGAAGCGGTTCGTGAACGAAGCCAGACTGCTGAAGAAATTCGACTTCGAAAACATAGTCAAAGGCTACGATTACGGTGAGTGCCAGGGATTGTATTATCTCGCCATGGAATTCCTGGACGGCGAGACCGTCCAGGCAATCATGGACAGGGAAGGCCCCCTTGAGGAGGACAAGGCCCTATTCGTGATTGTGCAAATAGCCAAGGCCCTGGATTACTGCCAGAAGAACGGCATACTCCACCGCGATATAAAGCCGGAAAACGTCATGATCACGGGCGACGGGGTCGTCAAGCTCTGCGACCTGGGCTTCGCCAAGCCAATCACCACCGACGCCTGCGCCGAGGAGGAGGTCACCTGCGGGACGGTTCAATACATCTCGCCAGAGCAGGCGAGGGGAGCCGCCGACGTGGACATAAGGGCCGACATTTATTCGCTCGGAGCCACACTCTACCACATGGCCGTGGGCGACGTTCCGTTCAAGGGCGAGGACAACATGGAAATCATGGCGAAACAGGTGCTCGAAGACCTCGCCAATCCCAGGTCCATGAACAGGGAAGTCTCGACGCACATGCAGTACTTCATCCAGAAGATGATGGCCAAGGAAAGGGAGATACGCTACCAGTCCCCGGAAGAAATCATCTCCGACATCGAGACGCAGATCCTCGGGAAGAAGACGCTCGAGTTCAATCCGGGAAAGAAAGTCTCCAAGGACAACCTGTTCTCACGGTCCCCGGAAAGCAAGCCAGCGGATGCCAATCACCGCGAGAAGAGGACTCCCATCTCCGACAGGCTGAGGAAGAAGAGAAGATAGCTAGAATTTGACCGCCAGCGACAGGTAATACAGCGTATCCCCCTTGAGCCTCCCGGCCGCTGGGTGCGAGTTGTAGTCGTAGCGTATCGAGAACTTGAGGAACCAGCCGCCTGCAAGCTCCCTGGCGATTGACAACGAAGCCTGCGCAATGAGCTTCTTCGAGTCCGCGAGGTTGGGATACGCCGCGCCCGCCGCAGTGAAATCGAAACCGAGCGGCAGCTTCCCCCTAAGCTCGCCCTCTAGCTTGAGGTACGGATCAGAATCCCGCCTGCGAGGGGTCTCGTCGTACGTGACGGAAATGAACGATACGCCGATGCCGAAGGTCCCGGAGAAATCGCCTATCGTCTCCCCAGCCCTGGCTCCGGCCCCGCCGGATATCCTGCTGTCAACGCCGGCGACCGCGTCGAAGCCCGCTGATCCCTCCAGGTAGACGCCCGCGCCTTCCCACA
>DYIT01000010.1:6087-15078 GCA_020723505.1 Candidatus Kuenenia stuttgartensis | reverse complement strand
CCGTATGTTTCCCGCCCCTGATTTCTGGGTCCGCCGCCCTTGCGAAAGACCGTAATCGTACCTGAAGGAGGCTGCCAGCTTGTTCCTCAGGCTTTCGAATTCGCCGCTCTGGTCGCGCGCAATGCTGAAATCCGCATGCGCGGCCGTATTGCGCGTGTTCCCGTCGGAAATCGAAATCGAGAGGCCGAATTCGCCGGCCCACCTCTGCATCTCGTCGGGCGCCTTGAACGGCTGGCGAATCGAGGAAATCATCCCAATCCCGGTCTTGACCCCCTCATGGCTGAATTCCCCTTCCGGACCGGTGACCACGGCCGTTTCCGACGACTTCCCGTCGGACAAGGTGACCATCGCCGGCTTCTCCATCAGGAGCGAGGCGATTTCCTTCTGGTCGATTTGCACCTTTCCCCAAGGGGTCGACATCAGAAGTTTGCCGTCGACAAGGCTCAGCACATCGCCGGTCAGCCTGTCGCCGTTCTTGAGGCGGACGACGTCCGCCGTCGCGGCATTGGCCACGGCAAGCAGCAAAATGGCAGCGATGACGGATTTATGCATGTGCTTCCTCCTCCTTCCCCTGTCCGCGATGCAGGACACATTCGAAACGCCGGGAGTGGGCGGTTATCTCCGAATCGCCTCCGATATGCTCATCAGGAACTCTGCGTTGGTCTTGTACTTCGAAATCTGCTGCACCAGGAGCTCCATGGCTTCGATTGGGTTCATCTCGCCCAGGACTTTCCTGAGGACGTTCATCCTCCTCAGCTCGTCCGGGTCGCAGATAATCTCCTCCTTGCGTGTGCCTGACTTCTGTATTTCTATCGCGGGCCAGCATCTGCGGTCGGCGAGCCTCCTGTCGAGGTTGATTTCCATGTTGCCTGTGCCCTTGAACTCCTCGAAAATGACCTCGTCCATCTTGGACCCCGTGTCCACGAGAGCGGTGGCGATTATGGTCAGCGACCCGCCGTTCTCGATGTTGCGGGCCGCGCCGAAGAAGCGCTTCGGTTTCTGAAGGGCCGACGCGTCGATGCCGCCCGTGAGAATCTTGCCGCTGTGCGGAGCCTCGCGGTTGTAGGCCCTGCCGAGCCTCGTGATGGAATCCAGCAGGATGACGACGTCCTTGCCGTATTCGACAAGCCTCCGCGCCTTCTCGATGACCATTTCCGAGACCTGGATGTGGCGCGTTGCGGGCTCATCGAACGTCGAGCTGATTACCTCGCCCCTCACCGAGCGCTCCATGTCGGTGACTTCCTCAGGCCGCTCGTCTATGAGAAGCACGATGAGGTACACCTCGGGGTTGTTCGTGGTGATTGAGTTGGCTATTTTCTGCAGAATCACCGTCTTGCCGGCCCTGGGCGGCGACACGATGAGCCCCCTCTGCCCCTTCCCAATCGGCGCTATCAGGTCGATTATCCTCATCGACACCTCTTCGGGCCCGCGCTCGAGGATGAATCTCTCCTGCGGATAGAGGGGCGTCAGCTCCTCGAACACGACCGTGTGCTGCTGCTTCTCAGGATCCTCGAAGTTGATTGCCTCGACCCTGAGGAGCGCGAAATACCGCTCGTTGTCCTTCGGCGGCCTGATTTGCCCTGAAATCACGTTGCCCGTGCGCATCCCGAACCTGCGAATCTGCGACGGGGATATGTATATGTCATGCGGGCTGGGAAGGTAGCTGTATTGCGGCGAACGAAGGAACCCGAAGCCGTCGGGCAGGGTCTCGAGAACGCCCTCGCCGTACAGGATGCCCTCGTCGCTGGACTCCACCCTGTGCTTGAGGATTTTGAAGATGAGCTGCTGCTTGTTCAGCCCGACCACATCCTCTATGTGGTCCTTCTCGGCGAGATCCTGCAGCGCCAGGGCGGACATCTTCTGGAGCTCGGTTATGTGCAGTTCGCCCTTCTTTATGCCTTCGTATTTCGCGTTCAGGTCGCCCTTCCTGGGCCCCTCCTGCCTGGGACCGGCGTCGCCCTTCCCGTTCCTGTCCGGCTCGTACGCCACTATCTTCTCCTGGTCATACCCGACGCCTGTCGCCGGGAACGGCTTCGGCTGCTCGTATCCCCCCCCCTGCCTGTCGTAGTTGTAGCCCGGGTCCTGGCCGTTCTTGTCCTTCCTGCGCGGTAGTCTGGACATGCTGTACTCCTCTGAAACAGTCCTTCCTGTGGGCCGACTGGATACTTGTTCCGGGATTCGCCGACCGGCGCGACCGGCTGACAAGCGGGTTTCAGAGCGCTTCTGACCGTAGTAACGCCTGTAGACTTGAACCCGGAGATTTAAGAATCAGGAATAGTAGACAGGTGTGGTCTAACTCGGATTCTCCAGGTATTTTGAACGGCAAGCCTGAGTTCGTCAAGGCTTTTATCGTTTTTTATCGCGATTTCCGCAGCTTTTTTTTTCTCCGCCAGGGATGCCTGGAAAGCCTCTCTCCTCCTGATTTCCCCCGGAGCCCACCCTCGCGCAGCCGCGAAACTGATCCTCTTTTCCTCCGGAGCGTCCACGAAAACCAGCAAATCGCACATCCGGGCAAGCCCCTTCTCGAGCAGAAGAGGCAGGTCCAACACAAGCGCGGCGGTTCCCGCCGAGCGCGAAATGCGTTCCTGCACGAGTGCCATTATCGGGGGATGCATAATCTCGTTCAGGATCCTTACCCCTTCCTCTCCTGTCCCGAAAGCAGCCTCGGCGAGCCGCCCGCGATTGACCGCGCCCCCTGCGTCGAAAATCCCCTTGCCGAACTTCAATCCGAGGGCGTTCCTAATCTCAGGTCTGGCGATGACTTCCGTCGAAATCGCGTCCGCATCCACTCTCTCGGCGCCCATCTCGGCGAAAAACGACGCTGCTGCCGACTTGCCTGAAGCGACTCCGCCGAGAATACCTATCAAGAACGGGCCGCGTTTCTTCCTCACGCCAGCCTCCAGTTCCTTCCCTTCGCCGTTTCGACCTTCAACGGCACCCTGAGCTTCATCGCCCCGTTCATCTCCGAGACCACGACGGCTTCGACTTCGTCCGCTGCCGCGGCATCCGTCTCGAACAGCAGCTCGTCGTGTATCTGGATGAGCATCCTGGCAGGCAGCCCCTCCTCCTTGATGCGGCGGTGGACGTTTATCATCGCCACCTTGATCAAATCCGCCGCCGACCCCTGGATGACCGTGTTCACTGCCGTGCGTTCCGCGGCCGACCTGCGCGCCTTGTTCGCCGCGGATATGTCCGGTATGGCGCGGATTCTTCCCAGGATGGTCCGCACCTGCCTCGCCTTGCCCGCGCCGGCTATGACCTCCTCGATGAAGCTCCTTACGGACGGGAACCGGCTGAAGTACGCGTCCATGAATCTCTTCGCGTCCTGCATGCCTATGCCGAGGAACTTCGAGAGCCCGAACGGCGTCTGGCCGTATATCAGTCCGAAGTTCACGGCTTTCGCCTTCCGCCTCATTTCCGCGTCCACCAGTTCCGGCGCCACGCCGAAAATCTGCGCTGCGACTTCCGTGTGAATGTCGCGATCCGCCTCGAACGCCGACACCAGCCCCTGGTCGCCGGAGAAGTGCGCCAGCATCCTGAGCTCCACCTGCGAATAGTCAGCTGTCAGCAGGACCATCCCTTCCCGGCCGGCAGCGAAAGCCTCCCGCACCTTCCTGCCTGCTTCGGTGCGCACAGGTATGTTCTGCAGGTTCGGATTGGACGAGCTCAGCCTGCCCGTGGCGGCGACGGTCTGGTTGAATTCCGCGTGTATCCTGCCGGTTCTCGGGTGGACCATCCCCGGGAGGACGTCGACGTACGTGCTCCTCAGCTTCGAAAGCTGCCTGTACTCGAGAATAAGCGCGGGCAGCGGATGGAGAGGAGCGAGGTCCTCGAGCACGTCCATGGCCGTGGATGAGCCGGTCTTAGTCTTCCTCTGCTCCGGCAGCCCGAGCGTCTCGAAGAGTATGGGCCTCAGCTGGGCCGGGGAATTGATGTTGAAGCGCATCCCTGCCGCGGCGTAAATCTTCTCCTCCATGGCCGCCGCCTCGGACTCGAACTCCCTTCCGAGCCTAACGAGCACTGAGGAATCGAGCGCGACTCCCTGGAGCTCCATATCCGCGAGCACGCTCACGAGCGGCATCTCGACCTCGTCGAAGAGCTTACGGAGCCCGCGGTCCGAAAGCACCGGCGCGAAGAGGACCTCGAGCCTCTTCGCCATGTCCGCGTCCTCGCAGGAGTACGGAGCGGCCTTTTCGAGCGGGACATGGTCGAAGGTCGTCTGATTCGGCCCTGTTCCGATGAGGTCGGATATCGGGATTGTCCGGAGCCCGAGGTTCTTGAGGACCAGCGAATCGAGCCCGATGTCCCTTTCGCCCGGGTTCAGGAGATACGCGGCAATCATCGTGTCGAATGCAAGCCCGCGGGTCTCTATGCCGCAGGCCCTGAGCACCGAATAGTCGAACTTGAGATTCTGGCCCGTCTTTCCCCACGCCGGGTCGGAAAGCAGCGGTGAGAGGCCGCTCAAGACCATTGACTTGCCCAGGCACCTGTCCATTTCGGGCGCCAGAATCGGTATGTACCTGGCGGAACCGGGATTGATGCACACGCTGATTCCGGCGATTTCGGCGGTCAGCGGATCAAGCGAGGTCGTCTCCAGGTCGAAGGCCCAGGACTTCGCCCTGCGCATCTCGGAGATGAGATCCTTGAAGGCGGACTCCGACTCCACCGTCCCGTAGTCGGCTCTGGGCGCGGATTCGACCGGTTCCGCCGCCTTGACCAGGGACTTGAATCCAAGACTCATGTAGAGGTTCCACAGATCCCGCCCGGCCGCAGGAGGGGAGCGCAGCTGCTCGATTGACAAGTCGATGGGCGCGTCCGTGCGGATTGTGGCCAGGCGCTTGCTCAGCCTCGCCGAATCCGCCCCGTCGCGGATTTTCTGCCCCATCTTCCCCTTTATGCCCGCCCAGCTTTCCAGCACGCCCTCAAGGGTCCCGAATTCCGACAGCAGTTTCAGGGCCGTCTTCTCCCCGACGCCCCTGATCCCGGGGATGTTGTCCGACGAGTCGCCCGCGAGGCCTATCAGGTCCGGGAAACGGTCCGGAGACAGGCCCGTCTCCGCCTTGAAAGCCGCGGCGTCGTAGAGCGAATCCGTCTTGAAATCGTAGATTTTGACGAAGTCGGACAGGAGCTGCTTCAGGTCCTTGTCGCGCGACACGATTCTGGTCTCTATCCCGAAGGACGCCGCCTTCGCCGCCAAAGTCCCGATTATGTCGTCCGCCTCGTAGCCTGGAAGGGCTACCTTCCTGACTCCGCGCGCCTCGATTATCTTTTCAATCAGGGGTATCTGGGCCGCGAGCTCGGGCGGCATCGGCTTGCGCGTCGCCTTGTATTCCCCGAATTCCCGGTGGCGGAAGGTCGGCTCCCTGGTGTCGAACGCAAAGGCGGCATATTCCGGATCAAAACGATCCATCATGTCCAGAAGTTTCGCCACCCCGAAAGCCGCACCGGTCGGAGCGCCGTCGGGCGCGCTGAGTCCGGGGAGGGCGAAGAAACTCTGGTAAATGTACGAATAACCGTCTATCAGGAAAAGAATTCCATGCATATCAACCGGTGCGGAATCGGGATTGCCGGCGTGAAGAACCCCGGACTCCAATCCTAATCATTGGGCCGCGAGACCGCGGCCGGACCGTCATTTCGGCACGTACCAGAAAGATTCTGCGTACGTGAAGTATATCATAACCAGGACGAGCCGGAATTGGTTTCTGGAAAACAGGAAGGGGGCGACCAGGAATAGGATTAACCACCGAAGCACGATTCTTTATGCAACATAAGGGATTCTTTCCTGTTTTCCTGTGTTCCAGATCCCGGCTTTTCCGCTTGCTTCCCTTGCCCCATGCCAATATATTCACTTTCCGCTCCCGGGTCAGTCCCGGGAATCCGGTGTTTGCTTGAGGAGACTGCCATGCCGAACGGAAGTTCCACACCTGTTCCATCCCGCCTGGGAAACCGCCTTTCCTTGCTGATTGGCGCAACCGCATGCGCGTTCATGCTCGCGTGCGTTGCCGCGAACGCCCTGGCCGGGCCCGCGGAGGACGCCGCCCGCTTCCTCGAGTCCTTCGACCCCGCAATCGCGCTGGAGGCCGAAAAAGCAGGCTGCAGCCCGGAGAAGACCCTGTCCGCGGCCGCTGCTGACGCAGGCGTGGCCCTCAGCTCCCTGGGCGAGAACTGGTATGCGAGATTCGTAAGGGGCGAGTTCAGACCTGGACCCGGGAGAGAGTCCGGCCCCGCTGACACGGACGGCGATTACGTCTGCGAGGACCCGGAATGGGTATGCTTCGCCATGCCGCTCGAAAAGGGCGCGGAAGGCGCGGGCACCGAAGTCTCCAGGGACGGGAAGACGCTCTCCAGGAAGGATTTCAGGATTGAACCCGCTCCGGACGGAAAGGCTTTCCTCGTCTTCGTGCGGAACACCGGCGGGTTCCACAAGGGAGCTTTGGTGACCGCGCGCATCCAGGGAGGCAGACTCCACGCAGCCAGGAGGCCCCCGGACGAAATCGACCTGTCCTGCGAGACGGAAATCGCCAGGGGCAGCGAAACGACTCGAATCACGATGAAACCCGTGGTGCGCCAGACCGATCCCGCAGGGAACGACAAGAGCCCGCCTCCGGGCAAGGGCCCGGGCGGCGAAGGCGGGACCGACGTCAGCGTCAAGGACGACTCCGGTTTCTTCGAGGACCTGTTCAAGCTGCTCGGCAACGCGGCAGTGTCCATGGGGATAGGCCTGGGGACCGGTGTTCTTCTCAGCGAGCTTACGTCCGGCGGCGGCGGCAAGAACGTGTCCCGCAATCCCGCGGACGGGTCCTACTCCATGGAAGTGCCTAACGACGCATACGACCAGTCGATGAATTCGGCGAAATTCACCGGACCGGACGCCGGAAACCAGACGGTCGCAGAATCGGGAAAACCCGTGGTCATGGAGAGCAGGGCCGAAGGCGGGGCCAAGGGGCTCAGGATAGTCTCGTACTGGGCGGTGGGCGGATCAGTATACTCGCTCAAGGCCGGGCAGACCGTCGTGTTCCGGATCGAAGGCTGCAAGACTGCGCCGGCCCTACGGGAAGTGACTGTCAGACTCCTCGAGAACGGCTCGGCGTCGGGATTCATGTCCGTCCTCTCAGCTTCCACGACGGGCGGCGTCCTTGAGGTGTCGGCGAAATTCCCGTCCATGGCGTCAACGTACTCGGGCGATTTGGAGGCGTGCGTGCAAGTCGGCGGCGACCAGTCCGATCGTGTGCCCCTGAAGCTCAGCCCCGGGACCGTGACCGTGAGCGTCTCTGACAGAATCGTGAAATCCGGAAGCACCGTTCGAATCAGCCTCCACAATGCGTCCGGCGGCGGCATAAAAGGCACGCTTTCAATCTCCGGGCCAGCCCACTTCCTCTCGAACGGCGGCAAGTCCGTGAAAATCGACACCCGCAACTGCAGGGAGGACTTCACGGCAGCAACCACGTCGGCGGGCACGGTCGATATAAAGTTCGAGAAAGGGTGAGCACAAGAGGGAGAGGGACAGGACTGGCGCCATGGGCCGTACGGACGCCCCCCCCGTGGTCGCCCGTGGACCGTGGACCGTAGGAGCGGTTCGCGAACCGCCCCTCCTTCGCTTTGACGGGCCCGCGAGAGCTTCGGCGGGCTTCGCTCCGAGCAGCACAATCATCAAGGCGAAGGCGGGGAGGGCAGGCGCCGCGCCGTGGCTGCAGCAAACTCGCGTCATTCCGGCGAAAGAAGGCTCTGGTTCAGGGGTGCACGCCGAGGTTTGAGCGCAGTCTGCTGCGCCGTGTTGACCATGCGCGAAGCGCATGTTATAACCCGGACGGACCGGAACAATTGCATCTCTTCGCTCCCGGTTCGTCCGGGTTATGGAGAAGGCGATGAAAGGACTGCTGAACGCCGGGGAGATCCTCCGCATCAACGCTTCCCTGTACCCCGGCAGGTTCGGGACCGGCGACAGGTCGAGAAAGATGACCTTCGGCGAATGGAACGCGAGGTCCGCGAAACTGGGAAACGCCCTGCTCGGACTCGGGCTCGCGAAGGGCGACAAAGTGGCCGTTCTCGCCTACAACTGCGTCGAATGGATGGAAATCTACGCGGCATGCGCGAAGACCGGGCTGGTGGCCGTGCCCGTGCTGTTCAGGCTTGCCCCGCCTGAAATACGCTATGTGGTCGATCATTCGGACTCCAGGGCGTTCATCGTCCAGGACGCCTTCGTCGAGTGCGTCGACGGAATCAAATCCTCCCTCACGAAGATACCATCCTCGAACTTCCTGCACTTCGGGGCCGCCGCGCCGGCGGGATACGCAGGATACGAGGATTTGATTGCCGGGGCGCCGGCGGCGGAACCGGAAGCCTCCGTGAGGCCCGAGGACCCGTGGACCATAATGTACACGTCCGGGACCACGGGAAAACCGAAGGGCGCAGTGAGATCGCACCACTCCTATGCCGCCTTCTATCTGCTGAACGCTGTGGAATTCGGCTTCGGCAGGGAGGACAACGGCCTCCTCGTCATGCCCATGTGCCACGTCAATTCAATCTACTACTCGTTCGTGTTCACCTGCGCTGGCGGTTCATGCCTCGTCTACAACATGACGAAATTCGACCCTGAGGACCTCCTCAGGACAATCGCCCAGGAGAAAATCACGTTCACCTCGCTGGTCCCGACGCACTACATCATGATTCTCGCCCTTCCTGACAAGGTGAAGAAGTCCGTGAACGTGGACTGCGTGAAGAAGCTGCTGATCTCCTCCGCGCCCGCGCGGAAGGAGACCAAGCTCGCAATCATGGATTATTTCCGCAACTCGAGGCTCTTCGAGGCCTACGGATCCACCGAGGCCGGGCTCGTGACGCTTCTCCGGCCTGAGCAGCAGTTCGAGAAGCTCGGCTCCATCGGCAGGGAAATCATCGGCACCGACCGCATCCTCCTGCTCGACGAGGAAGTGGGCGAACTCTACCTGCATTCTTCCTACCGGATGGGCACCCATGAAGGTCCGATCCGGGTGC
>DYIT01000010.1:0-6077 GCA_020723505.1 Candidatus Kuenenia stuttgartensis | reverse complement strand
GGGAGGGGCCGAGGGGCGAGGTCGGCGAGCTCTTCTCCCGGAGCCCCGAGATGTTCGACGGCTACTGGAAAGACCCGGAGAAGACCAGGGCCGCTTTCTTCGGCGAATACTTCTCCGCGGGCGACATGGCCAGGATTGACGGGGACGGGTTCTTCACGCTCGTGGACAGGAAGAACAACCTCATAATCACCGGAGGCGAAAAGGTCTACCCCTCGGAGGTCGAAGCTGCCATCGCCAGCCATCCGTCCGTCAGGGACGTGGCCGTCATCGGCCTCCCGAGCGAGAAGTGGGGCGAGTCCGTCCATGCAGTCGTCATCCTGCACCAGGGGAAGACCATGTCGGCGGACGACGTCGTCAGGCATCTGAGGCCCATCATCGCGGGCTACAAGCTCCCGAAGAGCGTGGACTTCATCAGGGAAGAGGAAATGCCGAGGACCGCGACGGGCAAAATCCTCCATCGAATCCTCAGGGAGCGCTACCAGGCCGCGAAGAAACCCTGAGGATGGAATTAACCACCTCCGCACTTCACGGACAGGAATGCGGCTTTCTTACCGGAGTGCCTTAAGAATGGCGTTTTCAGAAATCATCGACTCCCTGGTGCGCATCGCAGGAAGGGAAAACGTGCTCACCGAGGACGAGGATCGGAGGGTCTATTCCTACGACGCGACTTCGCAGTGGAAAGCCATGCCCGACGCGGTGGTGTTCCCCGCGAACACCGGACAGGTCGAGGGGATTGTGAGGCTCGCGGACGCGAAAGGCGTCCCCCTGACCCCAAGGGGCGGCGGAACGAACGTGAGCGGAGGGTCCGTGCCGATACGCGGGGGCATTGCGCTCGTCATGACCAAGATGAACCGCATCCTGTCCGTGGAGCCCGAGAACCTCTCAGCCAGGGTCGAGGCCGGCGCCGTGCTCATGGACCTCCAGGGCGCTCTCGCGGCCAGGAAGCTCATCTTCCCTCCCGACCCCCAGAGCTTCCTCGGCGCCACGCTGGGCGGAATAATCGCCGAGAACGCCGGAGGTCCCGTCTGCGTCAAGTACGGGGTCACCAAACAGTACATCCTGGGCATCAAGGCGGTCATCCCCGCGGCAGGCAGGGCGGTGGAGTTCGGCGGGGTCACGGTGAAGAACGTGGTGGGCTACGACCTCGTGTCCCTCATCACCGGGTCCGAGGGCACGCTCGGCGTGATCACCGAGGCGGTGCTCAGGCTCATGCCGCTTCCTGCGGCCAGGAAGACCCTTCTCGCGCTGTTCGACGACCTGCCCAAGGCCGGCGAGGCGGTCGGAATGGTATTCGATTCGGGGACGGTCCCCGCGAAGATAGAGCTCCTCGACAACTGGGTCATCCGCAGCATCAACAGGACCGCCGGAATGAAGCTGCCCGAGAACGCGGCGGCCATGCTCATGTTCGAGCTCGACGGCAGGCCCGAAGCAGTGGAGTCGGACGCGGCGAAGGTGATGCGGGTCTGCATGGCGGCGGGGGCCACTGGAACGACTGCAGCCGGAAACGACGCCGAGGCGCTCTCCTGGTGGCGGGCACGCAGCGCCGGGTTCGCGGCGGTTTTCAGCGCGGCGCCAACGGTCCTCGCCGAGGACGTCACCGTGCCCCGGTCGAGGATGCCGGAGTTCATAAGGAAGGTCACCGGAATATGCAAGACCATGGGGCTCGAAGTAACCGTTATCGGGCATGCCGGGGATGGCAACCTCCACCCGAGCGTCCTCACGGACCAGAAGAACGCCGCGCATTTCGAGAAAGCGAAAATCGCGGTCGACAGGATTGTTGAGGCCGCAATCGAGTTCGGCGGAGTGCTCTCCGGCGAGCATGGCATCGGGCTCGAGAAGATGAAGTTCATGCGACGGACCCAGGACCCGTTCTTCATCGAGGCCATGAAGCAGATTAAGAAGACCTTCGACCCGCGGGGAATCATGAATCCCGGGAAGATCTGGGAGGATTGACAGGCGATGAAGACCTCCGGCAGCCTCGAAAACATCAGGAAGTTCCGCGCGGACGTCGAGCAGTGCATGAAATGCGGCTTCTGCGGCTACTTCTGCCCCGTCTATCGCGAAAGCAGGATGGAAAAGGGCCTGGCCAGGGGCAAGAACCAGCTCATCAAGGCGACCCTCACGGGCGAGCAGGGGCTGACCAGGGGCTTCTACGAGGCCATCGACAACTGTCTCCTGTGCAAGACATGCGTGCAGTACTGCCCCGCAAAGACCAGAATCGACCGCGCCGTGACCGCCGCGAGGGCCGATTACGCCGCGGACGCAGGCCTGCCGCTCGCAAAGAGCCTCGTCCTCAGGTTCGTGCTCCCCAACAGGCGCCTTTTCGGAGCCGCCCTCAGGTTCGCCTCCTGGTTCCAGCACGTCCTGCCCGGGTCCGGCGGAAGATTCCGGCACCTCCCGCACTTCCTCGCCGCCCTCGGCGCCGGAAGGACAATCCCTGAAATAGCCCCGAGGTTCCTGAGATCCCTCCTCCCTGAAAACAACCCCGCACCGGGTCCGGCAAGGCGCAGGGTGGCTTTCTTCCCGGGCTGCGCAGCCGAGTTCGTGTTCCCGGAAACCGCTGCCATGCTCGTCCGGACACTCAACGGCCTCGGCTGCGACGTCGTACTCGACAGGCGCCAGGGTTGCTGCGGCGCCGCCGCCTACTTCTCGGGGGATTTCGAAACCGGCAGACGCCTCGCGAGAAAGAACGTGTCCGCCCTTGAGGGATACGATTCAATCGTTACGGGCTGCGCCACCTGCGGAGCCGGCCTCAGGGAATACGCCGTATATCTCGCCGGGGACGCCGCGGAGAAACGGCGCTTAGAGGCTTTCGCCTCCAGGGTCGCGGACTTCAGCGAGTTCGTGGTCATGCTGCTGTCCGAAAACGCCGGCGGCCTTCAGTTGAACCCGGGCTTCGAGGGCAGGAAGGCGACCTGGCACGATCCGTGCCACCTCTCGCGCCACCAGGAAATCCGTGAGCAGCCCAGGAAGATCCTCAAGGCCGTCGCGGGCCTCGAATTCGTAGAGATGCCTGGCGCCGACCGCTGCTGCGGCCTCGGCGGATCCTTCAGTATAACGCACTTCGAGGCGTCGAAAAGGATTGCGGACCTGAAGGCGGAGTCAATCGCCGCCTCCGGCGCGAACCTCGTGGTGACCGCTTGCCCGGGCTGCATCATACAGCTCAGGGACGCAATCAGCCGCAGGCGCATGAAAGTCGAAGTGGCCCACATCGGCGAGCTTTTCAGCGTGAAGGGCGCCGCGCGCGCGGATAATCCGGGATAGCTGCCGGCGGCCCGGGGGACTCGCATGTCACCAACCCAGAAGACTGTCCTGTTCCTGGTCGGACCCACGGCTTCCGGAAAGGGCGACGCCGCATTCAGAATGGCGCGCGGGATCGGGGCCGAAATCGTCTCCCTGGACTCTATGAAGATCTACCGCGGCATGGACGCGGGCACGGCCAAACCCGGCGCGGACAGAAGGGCGAAGGCGCGGTACCACCTCATAGACGTGCTTCATCCCTGGGAGCACTGCGACCTGAGACGCTACTCCGACATGGCCGAAGAGGCCATCGCCGATATCCTGGGCAGGGGGCTGGTCCCCCTCGTCTCCGGCGGGGCTGGAATGTACCTTCGCGGGCTCCTCTACGGCGTGTTCAGAGGACCCGCCGCGGATCCGGAAATCAGAAAACGCCTGAAGTCGCTCGCGGCCGAAAAAGGCGTCCCCCACCTCCACGGCATGCTCGCCGCAATCGATCCTGCCTCGGCCGCGCGTATCCATCCGAACGACCTGATGAGAATCGTCAGGGCCATCGAAGTCGCCGAAATCACCGGGAAGCCCCTCTCGAGCCACCAGTCGCAGAAGACGCAGAGGACCGACTTCGAAGCGAGAATTGCGGGCATTCGCCGGGAAACAGGCGACCTGCGCCGGAGAATCGACCTCCGGGCGGATGCGATGATTGCGCGCGGATTCGCAGAGGAAGTCGGACGCCTCTGGTCCTCGGAAAAGCCCCCGGGAAGGTCCGCATCCGCGGCGCTGGGATACGCGACCATGGCAAGGCACGTCGCCGGAGAAATCGGAATCGAGGAGGCCGCAGCCGAGATTAAAAAGGAGACATGGAGGTTCTCGCGGAAGCAGATGACGTGGTTCCGCAGCTTCCCCCAGATAAGGTGGGTGGACGCCTCTGAAGGGGAGGACGGAGAAGTCATCGCTGCGCGGGTGCTGGACAAGTTGAGCAACACCGCGCCCTGAAGCATGACCCGGACATGCCGGAACCGGACGGGGATGTCAAATGAGGCTCGTCCGAGTTATACCGCAATCGCCGCCTCTGTCCTTCGCCATTACTCGGCGGCTCCCACAGGCTTCAACCGACATGACCATGATAATCCGCATCCTTCGCGGATTATCCGGGTCAAAAGCCGTAAAATCGGAGGTAAAATAGCTGATTGGGGCGCCTCCGCGGACGAGGTGCCATTGCGCGTCATTTCCAGGAGGAGTTGACCATGGGTTGGGAAGATTTCCAGCTTTTCCACAAGATGGGCTCGAAGACGGCGGCAGCCAAGAAGAAAGAGGCCGCGCAGGCCCAGGTAGGCAGCAAAAGGCTCCTGAGCGCGCTTCTGAGAAGCCTTGCTTCCAAGAAGACCCTGACAATCGAGGACCAGAACAGCGTGCTCGAGGCTACAATCGAGAAGGTCCTCGAGACCGTGCAGGCACAGGCCATAACCGTCTACCTGGTCGAGGACGGGAAAATAGCCTTCAAATATAACTACATCTCCCCGAACCTCTGGGGAGAGAACGAGGAGCTGAAGGCGAAGTTCATGGCCCAGAGGGAAAAAATGCTCTCCCTCACGCTGCCCCTCAAGAAAGGCATCGTCGGCAAGGTCGTCGATGAAGGAAAGCCATACGTCTCGATTGACGCGCAGAGCGACAAGAATTTCACGGGCGAGGTGGATACCGAGACGGGCTTCAAAACGCAGTCGATGATTACCGTCCCCATCAGCACGGACAAGGAGGTTATCGGCGCGATACAGGTAATCAACAAGGACTCGTGGTCCGGCGTCCCGTTCTTCACAAAGCAGGACGTCCAGCTTCTCGAGGAGGTGGCCGGCTATTCGTCGAAGGTCATCCAGAAGGTCCAGAACCCGGATTTCCAGCTCGATGACGAGGAAATCGCCTTCTACATCTCCAAGCTGTCGAACTTCCCCTATCTCAAGCTCGGCGACGATTTCGAAATCAACATGAAGCTCGTCGAGATCATCACGCCGGACCTCATCAAGGAGCTTGAAATCGTCCCCTATGAGAAGACCGGCGAAAGCACGGTTTCCGTCCTCATGGCCAACCCGACGGAGTTCCAGAACAAGGAGGACTTCCAGGTAAAGACCGGCCTCAAGATTTCCGAAGTCTTCGTCGTTTCGTCGAAGGTCGTGAAGAACGTCTTCGAGGGATTCAAGAAGCTCGACACCGGCATCGGCGAAGTGACAGGGCTGGTCCGCGAGGAGTATACGAAGACCGATGCGGAATCCATATCGGTCGAGGAGGGGGCGAACGAGGAGAGCGCACCGATTGTGGCCCTCGCCAACCGCATCATCGAGGACGCATACGTCCAGGGCGCGTCCGACATCCATATCGAGCCCAGGGAGAACGAGGTCCTGGTACGGTACAGGGTCGACGGCGTCCTGGCCGAGAAAATCACGCTCCCAAAGTCCTCCGAAAGGCCCCTCGTCTCGCGCCTCAAAATCATGTCCGAACTCGACATCTCCGAGAAGCGGCTCCCGCAGGACGGCAGAATCGTATTCAAGAAGTTCACGAAGAAACCCATCGACGTCGACCTGCGCGTGTCGACCGCGCCCATCAACTTCGGCGAGAAGGTCGTCATGCGCATCCTCGACAAGCAGAAGTCCGCCCTGCCCCTCGACGCCCTCGGCTTCTCGGCAGGAAACCTCGAAAGATACCGCAAAATCATCCGCGAACCCTACGGCATGATTCTCCACGCAGGCCCCACCGGCTCGGGAAAGTCCATGACCCTCTACTCGGCGCTCGGAGAAGTCGTCTCCCCGAAAATCAACATCCAGACCGCCGAGGACCCCATCGAATATACG
>DYIT01000133.1 GCA_020723505.1 Candidatus Kuenenia stuttgartensis | reverse complement strand
CGCAGCGATGCGACGCAGATCAGCCCGGCCCTTCGGGTTGGGGGCGGCGGACGGCCGTCTGCGGCGTTGCAGTACCGAAGCGACCGACTCCGTTAGGTCGCGCTCGTCGCTGCGCCTTGCATCCGACCATCCGGCGCCCCCAACGCGGCCTCGTTCCCTACTGAAATGAGCTCTTAATCCTACAACGCTAAAAATGCTCAGCGCCAGATTTTCCGATCCTGATTCCCCTGATCCGCCTTCGGCGGAGACTGATCCACCTGATTTCTTTTCCTTTTGTCACTTGAGCTTCGCGATTTCGCCCGCGATTACTGCGGCGAGCGGATCGTCGCGGCCGAGATGTGCTTCGGTCTTCTTCGCCGCGTCCTCGAACCACTGACCGGCCTCGGCCCTCCTGCCGGAGTTCTTCGCCTTTCTTCCCTGATCCATCAGGGCGAGGATTCTGAGCGTCCAGGAATACGTCCTTGCCGACGCCTGCGAAATCGTGAAGGGGTGCGACGCCCTGAAGTCCTCTACGAGCGTCAGGGCGCCGTTGAAATCCTGTTCGGCCGTTTTGGCCGCCGCCTTGCGGTTCATCTCGACGTACGCTGCCCTGGAAACCAGGTCGTAAATCAGCCAAGTCACGATTGCGCAGGACAGGCCGGCCGCAAGGGCCAACCTCTTTGCGAACCTGCGCTTCTTCTCCTTCTCCTTGAACACTCCGTCGCGAATCTCGCGGAGGAGGCGCTTGGTCTTCTCGTCCGACGGGTCTATCTTCGCAATCTCCGAGAAGATGGCGGCGGCCGCCGTCAGCCTCTGATCGTTCATCAGGGAGTCCCCGAGCCGCCGATAGACTCCGAGGCTCTCGTTCCTGTCCCCGAGGTCGAGCATGATTTCAGCGTAGGATCGCTGCACCTCGATGTCGTCGGAATTCATATCGAGGAGCTTCCTGCACACGTCCCTTGCCCTCGCGTTGAGGCCGTAGCTCCTCAGCGCCGAGACGAACCCCTTGCCCTCCTCGACGGCTTCTGCGGCGGGCTTCTTCGCGAGTATTATGTCGAAGATGCGCTGCCTCGTGTCAACGTCGCTCGGGATTACGTCAAGGACCTCCCTGTAGATATCAACGGCCTTTAGGGGCTGGCCGTTGTCGATGCTCGAAAGCGCGAGAAGCTTGAGCTCCTCGGCCGCGAGGTTCTCCTCGCCGCTTTTGGACAGCGCCTTTGCGAGGATGTGCCTCAAGGCCGGCGTGTTGCGCTCGATGGAGAGGCCGCGCCTCGCGACCTCGATGCACTTCGCGAAATTCCGCTCCTCGAACAGCTTCTCGGGGAGCCTTAAGGTCTGGTTCACCTCGAGCGGCTTAATCATCTTGCCTTCGAGGAGCCTGCACACCGCCCTGAACACCGAGAACTTGCTCTCCCTGGACGCCTCGACGACCTCCCTGAGGGTGCGGAGCCCGTCGATGTTGACGATGACCTCGAGATCCTCGCCGCTCAGCCCTTCCCTGACGGATTCGCGGATGTTGAGGCACGGCTCGAAGATTTCATCCTCTGAGATGATGTTCTTGTTGATTCTCGACCATTCGTCGGATCTCCGCGCTGCCTCGAACAGGAGTTTCCCGGACTCAATCGACAGGGGGAACTGCTGCCATTCGGAGAGGGAATCCTTGAAACCCTCGTCGCCCTCGATGAACTCGAAAGTGCCCTTGTCTATGGAAAAGGCGTCGAGCACGCGCTCTGACACGTAATATTCGAGCAGCTGCTCGGCGTCCCGCTGCGTGATGAGCTTCATCTTGAAGGCCGTGCACACCGGGCCCGAAGGCCGGTTTGTCTTCTTGACGACCCTGCCGAACTCCTCGGCCGTGATTGAACATCTCTTCCTGAGCATGCCGAGAAGGTACTCGTCCATGGCGCCGTCGGACCGCTCCACGCCGGCGACCTTGCCCTTGCGGAAGAAGAGGTCGAACGATCCGGCTCCCTTTATTCTCAGCCGCCCGGTCCGCTCGTTCTGCGAGAGGTTCTGGAAAATGTCCGACAGGGAGATGCTGTGCAAGTCGCCCGTGAACGCCATTGGTTACTCCTAGTCCTTCCAGATGTCCTTTCCGTCCCCCTTGCCGCCCTGCCCGCCCCCGCCCTGCCCGTCGGACCATAGCTTGTTCTCCTGCTTGTTCTCCTCGGAGGTAAGGTAGGAGGATTTCTCGGGATTGAGGCTCCGGTCGGAAGCCGTGAACTTGACCAGCTTCATTGTGACGAGCCAGAGGATCTTGTTCTCCCTGCTTTCGTCCCGGCCGTCGTCCTCCCACTCGGCGTCCCTCCTGTCGAGGGGTTTGAGCTGGTTCGCGTTCAGCTCGCGCCTGACGGTGACCTCGATGAAAAGCTCGCCTTCCTGCTGCAACACCGCCGCAACGACCATGTAGCGTCTGCCGGTCTTGAACATCGGGCCGAGGTGCTCGCTCCACTCGGTCTCGAGCTTCATCTGCTCGTCGTCGGCGACTTTTATATTGTATTCCTCGTTGACTGCCTCCTGCAGATGCTCCCACAGCTTGCGGGGCGACATTTCCGGGACGTTCCGGAAGTTCCTGGACCTGGACGACCCTTCGGGGAAGATGCCGTCGAAAATGCCGCATCCTGAGACCGATGCGGTCAGAAGAACGATGAAAGAGAATCTGAAAGCCATCGCGTCTCCAGCGGCAGAGGATCCTGCAATGATGCCGGGGGTTCTGGAGCGGGTGATCGGACTTGAACCGACGACAACCACGATGGCAACGTGGTGCTCTGCCGACTGAGCTACACCCGCGTGTAATGAACGCAATCGGACACTACCGGCATTTTCATGGAAATGCGGATTCATGTCAAGTCCATTCCACGCGAGCGGAAAGCGAGGCAGCACAAGGCGGCGACTGCATGCCTTCAGCCTCGGGTCTTGTGTCGGGAAGATGCTTTAAATGATAAGATACATTACTTGTCCTGCGAATCAGGTCGGCGGCGGAATCGAAAATCAGCCGGGTGCGTCCGGCCGGACCGGGCAGGAGCGGATTGACGGCGTTTTTCACCGGAGGGGACTGATGAAGAAGACCAGGGTAGGGGTCGTGGGCGTGGGACATCTGGGCATGATTCACGCCAGAATCTACCACGAGATTGGGACGTGCGAATTCACCGCGGTGTATGACACGGACGCCGGGAAGGCAGGGGAGGCGAGCCGCAAATGGGGCGCGCATGCAACGTCTTCCCTTGAGGAGTTCGCCTCCATGGTAGACGCGGCAAGCGTCGCCGTGCCGACCGAGCATCATCTCAAGACCGCCGAATTCCTCATGAAGAAGGGCGTGCACGTCCTCGTGGAGAAGCCGCTGGCCGCGAACCTGGACGAGGGCAGAAGGCTCGTGGATGCGGGGCGCAGGGCGGGCGTGAAGCTCCAGGTCGGGCACGTCGAGCGCTTCAATCCCGCGCTGATGGCGGCGGAAAAGCACATCGATACGCCCCTGTTCATCGAAGCCCACCGCCTGTCTCCCTTCTCCTTCAGGTCCGCGGACATCGACGTCGTCCTGGACCTGATGATCCACGATCTCGACATCATCTCCCACCTTGTAAAGTCCGAGGTGGAGAAGGTGGACGCGGTGGGCGTTCCGATAATCTCGGACAAGGTCGACATCGCCAACGCCAGGATAGTCTACGGAAACGGGTGCGTTGCCAACGTGACCGCATCGAGGGTTTCGGCGAAGAAGATGAGGAAGATTCGGGTGTTCTCGAAGGACGCGTACCTGAGCCTCGACTACGGGGAAAAGAGGGCGCTGATATTCCGCAAATCGGAAAAGGTCAGGTCCGGCGAAATCCGGATTGCCGATCTTGCCGGCAAGAAGATGGACAATCCCCTGGAATTCTTCCTGAAGAACGTGATAACCGTGGACGAGGTGCCCTTCGACGAACACGAACCCCTGAAGAAGGAGATAGAGAGTTTCCTCGAGTGCATCGGCGGCGGGCATCCTCCGCAAGTGCCAGGAGAACAAGGTCTTAGGGCGATGGCCGTAGCCGGCATGGTCGGGGACGCCATCAGAAGGCACCTGAGGACCGTCTCATCCGAGGGCAAGGTGCTGCATGGAGAAATCGATGCGGCCGGCTGAAAAAGTTGTTGACCGGCGGCTTTTGCGGCTGTAGCATTGAAAATTTGCGTTGAACAAGGTCTTAAGGAGTATCTATGAAACCGATTATGGTGCAGGAGCTTCTGGAAGCAGGCGCCCACTTCGGGCACCGCGGAAGCCGCTGGAATCCGAAGATGAAGCCCTACATTTTCATGAAGGGCAACCTCATACATATCATAGATCTCAGGAAAACCATACGAGGGCTCCTGGTCGGGACTGCGTTCCTGAAGAAGAAATGCTCCGAAGGAGCGGACGTGCTCTTCGTGGGAACGAAGCGGCAGGCTTCGACGATCGTGCAGGCCGAGGCGAGGCGCTGCGGCATGCACTGCGTGAACACGAGATGGCTGGGGGGCACGCTCACCAACTTCGACGTAATCCGGCGCAGGCTCAGGCGCCTCGAGGAACTCGAGGAACTCCAGGACAACCCGCGGATGAAGCTCCTGTCCAAGAAGGTCCAGTCGGCCATGGGCAGGGAGATGGGCAAGATGCAGAAGAACCTGGACGGGATACGCAACATGAAGAAGCTCCCGTCCGTAATCATCGTCGTGGACCCGAAACACGAGCACAACGCGGTGGCCGAGGCGAGGAGGCTGTCGATCCCGACAATCTGCGTCCTTGACACCGACGCGGACCCCGAGCTCGTGGACATCCAAATCCCGGCGAACGACGACGCAATGCGCTCCATCCAGATGCTCTTGAGCAGGCTCACGGACGCCATCATGGAAGGAGTGGAGATTTACAAGGCGCAGGTCGGCCCCGTCGCCGAGGAGGGCGACGGTTCGAAGGCCGGGAAGCCGCCTCTGCGCCGCAAGCCGTCCGATTTCGCAAGAAAGGGCGGTTTCAGGTCCGGTCCGGGACCGGCGAGGCAGCCGAGACCCCATGAAGCTCCGGCAGCTCCGGCAGCTCCGGCGGCAGAGCCGGCCGTCGCAGCAGAGGCCGTTGTCAAGGCCGAGGCGGCCGAGTCCGGCGATGCAGCTGCGGGAGAGGACGCGCAGTAACCCGGGAAGGCATGGCCGGGAAATGCAATGGAAACGCGTGCGGACGCCTGCGTTTCATCGTTCAAACGGATGCCAAGGCATCCTTCAACGCATGAGGAGATTCGATAAATGGGCATAGGCGCGGGAGAAGTCAAGAGTCTCAGAGAGAAGACGGGCTGTCCCATGATGGACTGCAAGAAGGCGCTGGAGGAGAGCGGCGGGGACATGGACAAGGCCGTGGAATTCCTCCGCAAGAAGGGCATTGCCGGCGCGGAGAAGAGAGCTGAACGGCCCACTGCGGAAGGGCGGCTGGCGAGCTCCCTGTCGGCCGACTCCAGGATAGGCGCAATCATTGAACTCGGGTGCGAGACGGACTTCGTGGCGAAGAGCGACAGGTTCAAGGCGCTGGCGGAGACCGTCGCCAAGGCGGCGTGCGGCCCGGCCCCGGCGCCGGCCGACACCGCAGCGCTCCTCGGAATCAGGCCGGCGGGCCAGTCGAAGAGCGTCGAGGAGATCATAAAGCAGGAATACCAGACGCTGAAGGAGAACATGAACCTGAAGCAGTTCAGAAGGTTCGACCTGAAGCCGAACGACCCTGGACTCCTCGGCATTTACATCCATTTCAACGGAAAAATCGGGACAATCGTCGAGCTTCAGCTGTCCAGCATGGCGCAGAGGGACCTCGAGCCCGTGAAGTCGCTCATCAAGGACCTGTGCATGCAGGTGGCCCATTCGGCCCCGCTCGGACTTTCGAGGGATGACATCCCCGCGGAAATCGTGGAACGCGAGCGCGCAATCGCCGCCGAGTCCGACGACGTGAAAAGCAAACCCGAGAAAATCAGGCCGAAGATAGTGGAAGGCAAGCTTGCCAGGTTCTTCCAGGAGAACACGCTGCTGGACCAGGAGTTCGTCAAGGAGAAGAAGCTCACGATTAAGGGTCTCCTGGCCAAGGTCGCGTCCGAGACGGCGGGCGAGGTCAGGATTCGGCGCTTCGCGAGGCTCGTCGTCGGCGGATGAGCCGTACGGTCGTCTGCGCGTCGTTGATTCGTCGGAGCTAACGGCATGGCCTATAAAAGGGTTCTGCTCAAGGTGAGCGGCGAGGGATTGAACGCGCGGGGCAAGTGCGGCATCGGCATGTCGGACGTCGCCGACATCTCCCAGGCAATCGTGGAAGCCAAATCCACGGGAGTCCAGCTGGCCCTGGTGGTCGGAGGCGGCAACCTGCTCCGCGGAAGGGAGATGGAGCGGGCCGGAGTGAACCGCGAGACCGCCGACTACATGGGGATGATCGCGACGGTAATTAACGCGCTCGTCCTCATGGACCGGCTCGAGAGCGTCCACGGGATCCCTGCGCGCGTAATGACCGCAATCAAGATGTCCGACGTCGCGGAGCCGTACATCCGCAACCGGGCAATCAAGCACCTCGAGAAGGGAAGAATCGTCATCCTGGCCGGAGGGACGGGCAATCCCCATTTTTCCACGGATACCGCCGCCGCGCTGCGGGCTATCGAAATCCGCGCCGAAATCCTTCTCAAGGCCACGCGGGTGGACGGCGTCTACTCCGCCGACCCGGAAACGGATCCGAACGTGGAGAAGTTCGCGACGCTCTCCTATCTCGACGTGCTCAACCGGAAGCTCGAGGTCATGGACATGACGGCCGTGACGCTTTGCATGGAGAAGAAGCTCCCGATTCTTGTCTTCAACATGAGGAAGAAGGGGAACATCCTCAAGGCCGTCGGCGGAGAAAGAATCGGCACGCTCATTTCATGATCAATGGAGGTTCAGATGGACTATGACGAGATAATGCTCGATTCAATCGAGAGGATGGAGAAGGCCGTCGAGGTTCTGGAAACCGGCCTAAGGTCGCTCAGGTCCGGGCGCGCGTCGCCTGGGCTGGTCGAGGGCATCAGGGTCGATTACTACGGCACGCCGACCCCTCTCAAGGGCCTCGCCGCGATCTCGACGCCCGAGGCCAGGCTCCTCGTCATCAAGCCTTTCGACGCTTCCATCCTCAAGGAAATCGAGAAGGCCATTCTCAAGTCGGAGGTCGGAATCACTCCGAACAACGACGGGAAGCTGATACGGCTTGTGGTCCCGCCCCTGAGCGAGGAGCGCAGGAAGCAGATAGTCAACCTCGTGAAAGACAAGTGCGAGGAGGCGAAGATTGCCCTGAGGAACGTGCGCAGGGACGGCAACAAGAAAGGCGACGTGTCGGAAAAGGACAAGAAGATATCCGAGGACGAAGCAAAGAAGCTCAAGGATGACATACACGCCGAGATGAAGAAGTTCGAGGAGAGAATCGACGCGATATTCAAGAAGAAGGAGAAGGAGATTCTGGAGATTTGAATTTCCGCGCTGATGCCCGGTGTTGGCGCTGAAATTCTCGCCTGTCCCAAGACTCAATTGACGTCCCAAACAATCGGACACCTCATATCAGTCGTCAACACGAGCTTTCCAGGAATACCGCATGAGTTCCAAGTCGATAATCGCGCTGCTTCTTGCCGCGGCGGCCGCCTGCGCAGCCGGCTGCGGAAAAGCCCGGGAGGAAGCCGCCGGAAATGCCGGGGATGATGCGCGGAAGGCGGGGGATGCTTCGGCGGCCGCGGCGAAAGACGCGGGCGGCGAAGCAGTCAGGCATCCGGTAGCGGTCCTCGACACGACGCAGGGGAAAATCTACATCCGGTTCTTCGTGGACAAGGCTCCGGAGCACGTCAAGAACTTCATGTCGCACTGCCAGAGCGGGCTCTATGCGGGGACCTATTTCCACAGGGTTTATCCGGGTTTCATGATTCAGGGAGGCGATCCGAACACGAAGGACGGGGACCGCTCCAACGACGGCCTCGGCGGATATTCATACCGGGGCCCGGGCACCTGTCTCAGGGCAGAGTTCAACGACATCAGGCATCGAAGGGGCATAGTTTCCACAGCCAGATCAACGAATCCGGATTCTGCGGGAAGCCAGTTCTTCATCATGGTTGCCGACAACTTCAGCCTCGACCGGCAGTACACCGTATTCGGCGAAGTAATCTCCGGCATGGACACGGCCGACAGAATCGTCTCCCAACCCGGAGACGAATTGCCCGGCGCTGGAGGCAAGAACCCCTACGAAAAGCAGCTAATCAAGTCAGCCTCGATCGAGATGATGACCGACGGGGAAATCGCCAATCTAAAGGGGAAGTAGGGGCGGGCCGCGGATCCTGGGCTGTGAGGTGGTTAATAATCCAAAGCCCAAGGTCCAACGTCAAAAGTCGAAAGTCGGGGCTGAAGGCGGCAGTTGCCCGGCAGAGCAAGTTCTTTCCATCGCCGCCTTGCTGCGTCAGGAATACACCGGCTGCTCCCACAGGCCGGGTTTGCATCCCGACCTTTCATGCACACGGTGTCGATAATCCACGGCCCGCCGCAGGACTTTGCCGGCCAGTGCAAATGGCTTTCGAAGCCATCCGCGCGCCCGCTCCGGATAATTCACGATTCTTCGCGAATTATCCGGGCAAAATCAATGACCCCTTCCCGGCCTCCCGGTCAAAGCTAGTAATACGACAGGTACTTCTGCACTTCCCACGGATGCACCTGCGCGATGTACTGCTTCCACACGGCCTGTTTCGCCTCGACGAAGTGCTTTGAGATGTGCTCGCCGAGCGCGTTCATGATGACCTTGTCCTTCTGCAGGGCCTTGACCGCCTCGGACAGGTCGTAGGGGAGCTCTCCTATCTTGAATTTCCTGCGTTCGCGATGGCTCATCTTGTAGATGTTCCGGTTCACGGGAGGCGGAGGCACGAGCTTGCGTTTAATTCCGTCGAGCCCCGCAGTCAGCATGACTGCCAGCGCAAGGTACGGATTGCACGACGGGTCGGGCATCCTGTTCTCGCACCGCGTGCCTTTTCCCCTCCTTGCGGGGATTCTGACCAGCGGCGACCGGTTGCGCTCGGACCAGGCCACGTTGGTCGGAGCCTCGTAGCCGGGAACCAGCCGCTTGTAGGAGTTGACAAGCGGATTCGTGACCGCGCAATACCCTCTCGCATGCTCGAGCAGACCAGCGATGTATTGTTTGGCTGTCTCCGAAAGCCCGTACTGGTCGTCCGCGTCGAAGAAGGCATTCTCCTCCCCGCGGAAGAGCGACATGTGGACGTGCATGCCGGAACCATTGACTCCGAAGATGGGCTTGGGCATGAACGTGGCATGCAGACCATGGTCATTCGCGACCCTGCGGACCACGAATCTGAAGGTTGACACGTTGTCCGCACACCTCACGGCCTCCGTGTATCTGAAGCCCACTTCATGCTGGCCGGGCGCGACCTCATGGTGCGAGGCCTCGACTTCGAACCCCATCGCCTGCAAGGCAATGACTATGTCGCACCGCGCCGCCTCACCCTTGTCGACCGGAGTGAGGTCGAAGTAGCCGGCAGAGTCGTGTGTAAGCGTCGAAGCCTTGCCGTCCTGATCCTTCTGGAACAGGAAGAACTCCGCTTCCGGCCCCGCTGCCATCGTGTAGCCCATTTCAGCGGCATCGCCGACTATTTTCTTCAGTCTCAATCTCGGGCACCCCTCGAACGGCGTATCGTCGGGGTTGTAGATGTCGCAGATGAGGCGGGCTACTTTCCCTTTCTGTCCATGCCCGTTGGTGGACCACGGGTAAACCGTGTACGTGTCGAAATCCGGCTTCAGAAGCATGTCCGACTCTTCCACCCTGGAGAACCCCTCGACCGAGCTGCCGTCGAACATGATGTCCCCGTTGATTGCCTTCTCGAACTGGCTGTGGGGAAGCTCCTTGTTCTTGACAATGCCCATGATGTCAGTGAACTGAAGCCTCAGGAACTTGATTTCGTCCTCTTTCATGCGTTTCAGGATTTCTTTGCCTTCCATCATCATTTCACTCAATAAGGAGTATTTCGGAAAGTCAAAAACACAAGGCCCGGAGTCTATCCATGCCCAGAGGGCTGTCAATGAAAAAATAATATTTATCCACATTATTCTTTCATTTTTTCAATAAACCTGGGTTTTCTGATGAAATGACACGGGAAAACGGCTGGAAAGTAATTTTCATGGTTAATCATAAAGACATGGAAGAAGCGGTTGAACGAACATAAATACAGGTCAAGAGGATAGAACTATCTGGAGTAATGGGCGTTTGAGTGCCCGAAGATTCCGGACTCTTCGCCTCTGCCGAATCGCCTTCTGCTTGACCCTTGCTCCGTAAACAAGGAGAATCAAGACATGCTCTGCCTCTCCCATGCACCCCGGGGCCGAGCATTGGGTTCCCTGTTTGGAGGCCTCGCTGATGACCAAGTCTCTCAAGGCGTGCGTCGTCGTTCTCCTCGGTTTCTCCATTCTGGCTGCAATCCCCTCCGGGCAAACCGCGGGACAGGAAGGATCGGACGACAAGGCGGAGAAGAAGCTGAAAGCAGGCGACCGGGATCCTGCTTTTCTTGGCAGGGTCAACGCTGCGATTGAGAAGGGGGTCGCGTATCTCCAGTCCAAGCAGGACGCGGACGGGCACTGGAAGAGCTACTTCGACGATTTCCTGAACGGGCCGTTCACGAGAGGAGTCACGGCCCTTTGCCTCTTCGCCCTGCTCAAGTCCGGCGTGAACCGCAACGATCCGAACGTCGCGAAAGGGTTCGATTTCCTTCATGGTCTCTGGAAGACATGGTGCGAGAACGGCCAGCCGATGCCTCCGCAGAAGGAGTCGTGGCGCACGTATGACGTGGGCACGACTCTCATCGCTCTTGAAGCGCTCTACCGCGCGCCGAACAGGAGCCAGGTCGGCCTGAGAAAGGACCTCACGGAAGCAGCACCGCCGGTCGCGAAGGCGAGAGTTCAGAAGGAGGACCTCGAGTGGATGAGGCAGCTCGCCATGTTCCTCCAGGTCAACATGGGGCTCACCTCGCGCACGATAAGCTCAGACGGTACGACCACCGACGAGAAGACAACCTGGTCCTATCCGCTCGATAATCAGTCCGCCGACAGGTCGAACACGCAGTTCGCGGTGCTGGGCCTCGCTGCGGCCGCCCGCTGCGGGATCCCGACGGACGAGAAGATCTGGCGCTCGGCGCTAGCCAACTTCATCGATTTCCAGCAGAAGCGCGCCGAGCAGAAGGTGCCGAGGGAGGTCATGGTCGAGGACAAGGAGCATGGATACGTGTCCTACAAGCCGCTGTCTTCGGTTCCGGACGAGGCCCGCGGCTGGTCATACTACACGGGCCAGCTGGTCCAGGACGACGGGGACGAGTGGCACAAGCCGACGGGAAGCATGACCTGCGTGGGCATCTCGGTAGTTTTAATCGCGATGGACCAGCTCAAGGCGATGGGGAAGCTCAAGCCCGGGGAGATGACTCAGGGATCGAAGGCGGCTTGGGACGGGATCGCGTGGCTCAACATCCACTTCTCGGTCGAGAAGAATCCGAACAACGAGAACAAGTGGCTGTACTATTACCTCTACGGCCTCGAAAGGGCCTGCGTGCTTGCTGGGGTCAGGAACATCGGCAAGCACGACTGGTACAGGCAGGGCGCGGAGTACATACTGTCGCGGCAGCTCGGCGAAGGCTCATGGTTCGGACAGGGCGAAGGCGACATCGTTTCCACCTGCCTCGCCCTGCTCTTCCTCACCAAAGCCACGACCCCGGTATTCGTGAAGATTTCCGGGGGATAGGGGCGGCTCCCCAGGCGCCTGGGATTCCGGGATCTTCGGGCGATATGCTCCCCGATTATTCGTACACATGCATTCGTTCAACATACGCGTTCCCGTCCACGAATCCCACACGA
>DYIT01000132.1 GCA_020723505.1 Candidatus Kuenenia stuttgartensis | reverse complement strand
ATCAGAGAAAACTTAAGCGCCCGCCGCCCGAAGATTCCGGACTCTTCGCCCCTGGTTCCTGCTGAGGGCATTATCTGAATAGCCCTGGCGTTTGCCAGAAGGTTGAAAAGACTGACGTCCGTAGCCAGGGACAAAGCAGGAAATTCCTCCTCTGCATCGGCCGAGATATGTTTCATTCTGGAGTAATGGGACCTGCGGCCGCGTTCGCGGAAATCACAGCAGGTTCTCCCTTGCGAACGCGACGCCGTTCCTGAACACGGCCGCCCCCTCGCCTTCGCCGGGCATGCTCCCGTCAATCTTCTTCCTGGTCCACTGCGGATGGTTGAAAGGGAAGAGGTGGGCTTCGGGGTGCGGCATCATGCCGAAAATCCGTCCCGTGGGGTCGCAGACGCCGGCGATTCCAGCCGCTGACCCGTTGGGATTGTGCGGGAATTCGACGGTCGGCTTCCCTGTGGCAGGATCGGCGTAGCGCAGGGCGGCGAGGTTTTCGCGCAGAATCCTGTCCATCACGCCCTTGCCGGCGGTCATGAACCTGCCTTCGCCGTGCCTCACCGGCAGGTCAATCGTCCCAATGCCCTTCGTGAACACGCAGGGGCTCCCGGGAGTTGCGACAAGTCTGACCCATGCGTCCCTGAACACGCCGGAGTCGTTCCACGCGAGGGTGGCCGACCTCCTGAAGTAATCGCCGTCGAATCCGGGAAGGAGGCCGAGCTTCACCATGGTCTGGAATCCGTTGCACAGGCCGATGATGAGCTTCCCGTCCCTTATGAACCGGTCCAGCTCATCCTTCATCCTGTGCTTCATCCTGGTCGCGAAAACCGTCCCCGCCCCGAGATGGTCGCCGAAAGAGAATCCTCCGATGAAGGCGAGCAGATGGAACTCGCCGAGCGACCTCAATCCATCGAGCAGGTCGTTCAAGTGCACCCTGTGGACCTCCGCGCCGGCGAGTTCGAGGGCATGCGACGTCTCGGCCTCGCAGTTGAGGCCGAAACCGGTCATCACGAGGGCTTTGACTTTTCTGCCTGCATTCATTTTTCATGCTCTCGGGCCAGGACCTCTCCGGTACTCGCGATAGGTTGGCGAAATTCCAATCCGATTGCAAATGGTTTCTACCACCCGCCAGCCACGGATAACGGATAATCAATTCATGAAGAAGCGCTCTCACGGAGGCACGGAGACACGGAGATGAAAGAGATAAAAGCACGAGGAACCAAGCAGATTGGCATGGGTTTCGGTGTCTTCGGCGTCTTCGGTGGAGAATAAATGCAGAGGCGAAAGATTTTTCGCCCCTACGTGCCCATCCTTTGAGGCCTACAGCCCAAGGGCGGGCCACCGGGCCGCCCCCCTACGACTTTCGACTCCCTGCCGGCATGATCAACCGCATGCTCACACCCGCGGCTCTGTCCGACACCGCACGTATGCCTAGCCGGGATGAACTCCCGCGGGCTTGCGCCTGCGGCTCCGTTGTGTGCCGCATGCGACCTGCAATTAGTAACTTGTAGCCTGCAACTTCACACAACCTGTGACTTGCCCGACGACTTTCGACCTTGGACATTCGACCTTCGACTTCCGACCATCTTTCACCATTCCATTCTAGCTGCCGGCTCGTTTACGATGGAGGCCGACGGACAAGAGCTGAAGTGCAAACGCCCGAGAAGAGACGATTGGTCGAGCCTACGGCTCGTCGGAGAAATCGAAGTCGAAGAGGCCGCCTGATTTGGGGATTTCCTTCCGCGCTTCGGCTCTTTTCCTGCGGATTTCGGCGATGAGTTCGGCGGCTTTGTCCTTGAGCCCTGTCTGCTGCGCAATCTGCGCCGCATGGTGCAGATGGCCGTGTGAAAGGAGGATATCCACGGCGACTTCGGGCTTTCCCGCCCTTCTCGCCGCATCGGCTCCGAAGTGGTGCAGCACGGGGTTTTCGCTGTTCCTGCAGAAATCGATCAGGAAGTCGATCTTACCGTTGTCTTCCGCGACGCGCATGGCGTCCAGCAGAGCCTCTTCCTTAAGGAAGATTTCCAGGGCGAGGCCGTGAAGGCCGTGGGCAGCGGAGAGCTTCGCCGCCTTGAGCCTGGATTCCTTGCCCTCGAGGCCCCGATACATGTTGACGGCATCCTCCCAGAATCCCGCCTCCTCGGCGGTCTCGGCGGCTGTCACGTTCCTCCCCTTGTCCAGGCACAGGCCGATGAAAGTCCTGTAAAGCCTCTCGGCCTGCTCGTCTCGGCCGATTCGTTTCGCGAGCCGGGCCGCCTCGTGGATTCTGCCGGACGTCTCGAGCATAGCGATTGATTCGTCCACCAGGCCCTCCTTCACCGCCAGGTCCGCGGCTTTTTCGAACTTCTGGGCCCGGATGTATCCAAGCACGGTCTTGCGGTTCATCCACCTGCCAATCGAGGTTTCCATGACCGGCCTCGTGAGGGGGTTGTCGAAGACGTACCCGATGCATTCCAGGAACCAGGCCCACCTGAACTCGTCGCTGGCCAGGTAGATGAGGAGAATTCCTACGCCGGCGCCAACGGTGCCGCCGATGACAATCGCGAACAGAAGCGCCCAGCCCACGTCAGACGTCCGCCAACGTTCTCTTGAACGACTCCACCGCCTCGGCCACTCCGGCCTCGCACACGCGCTTTCCGCCGCGCATGATCACGATTCGCGCGCCGGCGACCCTGCCAAGGCGGCCAATCGGAAGCCCCTTAAGCGTCTTCTCGAACTTCGCGGCGTTTTCCGGAGCTACCGTCAGGACGAACCTCGAGTTCGACTCGGAGAAGAGGATTGAGTCGGTCTCCATGCGTCCTTCCGCGGGCGCCGCGTCGAGTTCGATTTCGCAGCCCAGCCTTCCCCCTGCGGCTGCGAGCGCCAGGGCCGCGGCCAGGCCGCCCTTGGCGGGGCTGTGGCAGGACCTCACGAGGCCCGCCATAATCGCCTTGTGGACGGCGGCGTATAGTTTCATGGCGGAAGGGGCGTCGACGGACGGGGCCGTTGATCCGACCGCGTCCGGCCTCGATGCATCCTCGGCGAGCATGCGATAGTATTCCGATCCTCCCAGTTCGTCGCGCGTGATCCCGGCGGCATAGACGACGTCTCCGGCCTTCTTGAAGTCCATGGTCACGGCTTTGGATACATCCTCGATCCTTCCCAGCGTGGAGAACAGCACGGTAGGGGGAATCGAAATCTTCCTGCCGCCGCGGGTGGAATCGTTCTTCATGCTGTCCTTGCCGGAAATGCATGGGACGCCGAAGGCGGTTGTGAAGTCGTAGAGGGCCTTGTTTGCGCGCACGAGCTGGGCGAGCTTGTAGAGGCCGTCGGGCGTCTTGCCGGACTGCACGGGATCAGGCCAGCAGAAATTGTCCAGCCCCGCGATTCTGTCCGGATCACCGCCGACGGAGACCACCTTCCTGATTCCCTCGTCGATTACCGAAGCCATCATGCGGTAGGTGTCCACGTCCGAGAAGGACGGATTCACCCCGTACGCGAGGACTATGCCTTCCCTGGACGCGTAGTCGGCGAGGAACACCGCGGCGTCGGACGGGACGTCGCATTGGAGGCCCACGAAGGGCTTCACCGCGCTCAGGCCCTTGACCTCGTGGTCGTACTGCCTGGACTTCTTCTCCTTCGAGCAGATGTTGAGGCGCCCGAGCAGCATGAGGAGCGCCTTCGACAGGTCGCGCCCCTTCCTGCCGGGAGGATCCGGCGGCGAGGGCGGATTCCATCTGGCTTTCAGGCACATGCGCGGGAGGCCGTCATGCAGGAACTCAAGGTCAAGGTACGCCACGTGCTTCCCGCCGTGCAGGACCTCGAAGGCGCCCGAGTCCGTGAACTCGCCTATCACCGTCGATTCGACGTCCCTCCTCGCCGAGAGATCCATGAACGCCTCGATCCTGTCCGGCGGCACGCCCACGGTCATCCTCTCCTGGGCTTCCGAGAGGAGGATTTCCCAGGGCGCGAGCCCCGCGTACTTGAGCGGGGCCAATCCGACGTCAATCCGCGCGCCGCCCGTCAGCCTCGACATCTCGCCGACGCTCGACGAGAGCCCGCCGGCGCCGTTGTCGGTGATGCACGTGAAAAGGCCCAGGTCCCTGGCTTCCAGCAGGAAATCGGTCATCTTCTTCTGCGTTATCGGGTCCCCGATTTGGACCGCATGCGACGGCGACTCGGACCGGAGTTCCTCGCTCGAGAACGTGGCGCCGTGTATCCCGTCCTTGCCTATCCTGCCCCCGACCATCACGATGGCGTCGCCTGGCTTCGCCCTCTTCTTCTCGAACGGCTCGCCGTTGATTTTGAGGGGCGCCGCCCCGACCGTGCCGCAGAACACGAGCGGCTTCCCTATGAACCTGTCGTCGAAGCACTCCCATCCCAGCCCGTAGGGGATTCCGCTCTGGTTTCCGCCGTCTATGACGCCCTTGTGCACGCCGTCGCGAATCCTCCTCGGATGCAGGAGCCCCTCGGGAAGCCCGCCCTTGTAGAAAGGCGAACCGAGGCAGTAGCCCCAGACGTTAATAAGGAGCGCCGCCCCCCTGCCTGTTCCGAACGGATCCCTGTTCACCCCGACTATTCCTGTCATGGCGCCGCCGTAGGGGTCGAGCGCCGAGGGAGAATTGTGCGTCTCGACCTTGTATACGAGGTTCAGCGAGTCGTTGAACCTTACGACCCCGGCGTTGTCATGGAACACGGAAACGAGCCATCCCTTGCGGCCGCCGATTTCCTTCGTGGACCTGCGTATGTACGTGTCGAAAAGCGATTCGATCCTCTCGACTTTCCCGTTCTCGTCCTCGTAGTCGATGACCGCGTTGAAAATCTTGTGCTTGCAGTGCTCCGACCACGTCTGGGCGATGCATTCGAGCTCCACGTCCGTGGGTTTCGGCGCAAGCCCGCGCCCCGTCCTGGCCGCCGACTTCCCGGATGTCCGGTAGTGGTCGCGTATGGCTTTCATCTCGTCGAGGCCGAGGGACAGGACGCCCGCCGAGGAAATCCTCTCGAGCTCCGCGTCCGGGACTTCGAGGTCCATCTCCCTGACCGGCGGCGGGGGCCCCTCGGCGACCTCGGGCACGTCAAGGTCAGGCCCACGCCTCTTCCACTCGGAAAAAGGAACAACGGAAACCCGTTCGATGAGCTCGTTCGCGATGAGTTTCGTCCCGACTTCGCGCGCCTCGTCCCCGGAAAGGCGCCCTTTCATGAAGTACTCGGTCTCGGTGAACACCGCCTCCCCTTCGAGCGCATGCCGGTTCAGCACGTCGGAGACGGACGCGAGCGCGCTTCGGCCGACGTTGTCGGTCACGCCGGGACGGAACCCCACGGTGACCACCCAGTCGAAGCCCTCGGCAGGCAGGGTAGAGAGGGACCCCTCCTCGATGACCGGGTCGATGAACTCGGAGAGCACCTTCGAAGCCTCCGCCCGGCCGATATCAGCCTTGATTTTGAAGACCGACCTCGTGGAGACTTCCTCGATGCCGATTCCCAGGAAACTCCCCGCGCCGTCCCTGACCCTTTGCCCGCGGGGATCCCTGACCCCCTTCTTGAGCCCGATTTCCAGTCTGTGAATCATCCGGTTCTCTCGAAATGGATTCCGAAGCCGTTTGCGCGCCCTGCCCCCGGATAATTCACGATCCCGCGTGAATTATCCGGGTAACATAGTAAAAACCCCCGGGAAAAAGAAGGCTGTAAAATGATGATTTTCGCCCTGTCCGGGGATATATTCACAATCGCCCGCCGATCGGGCGGAACCCCTGATTTTCGGATTCCTGTCATGCAGAATTCCGTCGAACCGTTTCCGGCAGCGCCGGGAAGCCAGGACAGGCCCCCCTCGAAGAGGGAGCTCGTATACAGGCACTACAAGCCCGCGTTCGACTTCGCTTATCGCATCGCCCTGGACGAGGACCTGGCGCGAAACGCGGTCGAGCTCGCTTTCGCCGAGTCGCTGATGACCGGCGGCGGGCCCGCGGATACGGCGGAAGGGATTCTCGGGAGGATCGAGGCGGAGGCGGCGAGGTTCTGCGTCACGGGCAAGAAGGGGTCTCATTTCAGGTTCGCGGATTCGGTCGACGAGGACGTTCCCATGCCGTTCGCCGGGCGCTACCTCAAGGCGGCGAAGAAGGGCACGGACTTCGGCGAGGCGTGGAGGAGGATGGACGTCGCATCCAGGGCGGTGCTCGCCGTCATGCTCGCCGGGATCCCGTCCGGTATGGCGTCGAAGGCGTTCGGCCTGGGCTCCGAGGGGCTTGCGATGGCCGCCGCTGCGGCAATCGGGGAGATCTCCTGGGCGTTCGAGGTTTCCGAGCCCGGCGAAGTCTGCACGGAGGGGGACGTCGCGACTCTCAGGAGATACGCGGCCGGGACCCTCGACGCATCCACGGCGGCGGACGTGAGGGCACATCTCGAAGGAGGCTGCGTCGCCTGCGGGGCGGTGGCCGAAGCCATATCCGAGGAGAAAAGCCTCCTCGAGCGGCGGTTCGGCGCGCTTCCAGAGCCTTTGTCGGACGTGAGGCTGGGGATGCGGCAGGTGCTGGACCTTCCGGATTTCGCCTCGATACCCGCGGTAGGCGCGAAGGCGTCGCGGAAGATATCGAGGGAGATGGGGATGCTGATTGCGCTCGTGACCGCCGCCGCGCTGATTGGCGCCCTGTATCTTCTCACCGAGCTCCTCTACCGGGATAAGCCGGACAGGAGCCCGGTGGACGCCGGCGATGCCGGGAAGAATGACCCGGTCAGGCCATCCGGGGAAGCCGGCCTCAAGGCGCTGTTCGAGAGCCTGAACCACCCCGACCCGGCGCAGCGGAAGGCTGCCGAGGACGCCCTGGTCGCCAGGAGCGGGCCGGCCGTGCTCTCCGAGGCTTTTGCGCTGGCCAGGGCGGGCGATCCGCGCACTGGCGAGTCAGCGCGCAGGATAGTAGCCGGAATCGCCGCCGTCCGGGCCAAGGAGAAGGCCGACAAGATAGCAATCCCGAAGGCCCTGAAACCTGCCGAGTCCGCGGAATTCCGCGAACGCATGCTGAGGGAAATGGCGGGCTCTGAATCCGCCTCGGAACGCATGGCCGGATACGCCGGCGAGCTGGAATCCGCCGGGAGCAGGCAGGAGCTCAACAGGATTCACACCATGGGCTCTATTGCGGCCAGGAGGGCCGATTCACTGCGCCAGCTCGGCAACGAGGGGATGGACGCCCTGGGGCTCGAGAGGAGAACCCACGAGGGGAGCCTCGCGAAGAACCGCCTCCTCCTGCTCTCCTCCTTCATGACTTTCGAGGACGCCGAGGCTTACTTGTCGAGTGGCGAGGAGGCGCTCCCGTGGAAGACCAGGGCAAGGATTGGACTTTCCGCGGCCCTGCACCTCGATTTCGAGTTGTCGCACCCCTTCGAAATCCTTGCCGAGGCGGAGAAAGCCTCGGGGCTTCCGCTCGTGCTGGATCCCGGGATTCACGACAAGACCGTGCCGTTCCTGAAGACCGGGACGAGATTGGGGCATGTGAAGGGTGTCCTGGACAGGGCGACCATGGCCGCGGACTGGACCTGGGTGCAGGCCGAAGGCTGCATCTATGTCGCTCCGAGAGGAGTTACGCTGGACAGCGCGCCGCTCGGCAGGCTTACCGGGCTCGCCCGCGATCCCGTGTACGGGCCTTATGCGGCCATTGGACTCGAGAAGCTCCTCGGGTTCTCGTTCGGTTTCAAGATGGACGAGCCCATGAACTCAGCCGGTAACGGCGAGGCGTATTCCTCTTTCCTGAAGTGGTTCGAGACGGCCGGCGCGAAGATAGTCTTCGACTCCGCGTCAGGCAGGCACGTGGTTAAGCGGGGGTAGGCGATGATGGCTCTCCGAAGCCTGGTGCTGCTTCTTGCCGCTGCCGGCGCCGGCCCTGCCCGGACCGCGCTGTGCGCTCCTTCCCTCTCCTCCGAGGTGACGGGCGCGGGCGTCACCGTGAGGTGGACGGTCCCGGCAGGCGAGGAGGCCGGAATCTCCGCCTTCCTCCTGGTCGTCGAAGGCCCCGGGGCGCTGCAATCCCAGGAATCGCTTCCCGCGTCGGACAGGGAGCGCTTCCTCCCCATGTGGCTCGAGCAAGGCGAGGAAGCGGAGGCGAGGCTCTTCGTAAGGACCGGTTCCGGCGGTTTCGCACAGGGAGGCTCAATCCAAATCAAGGGGCCGTTCAGCGAGACGGGCCTGTCCGCCTCGGGATCGGTCGCCGGGGCCAGCGGGACGTCATGCGTCGTCAAGGCCGTCGTCGAAGGCGGGACCGCCGAGGTGCGCGTCTATTCCGGGCCTGCGCTTCTCGCCAGGATGCCCGCGGGGACCGAAGAGGCGCGCGTCGAGGGTCTTGTTCCCGGGACCCGGTACGAGCTCGCGCTGATACCCTTCACTTCCGCGGAAGGAAAGGAGCTTAGGGGAAGGAGGACGCTTCTCCCGCCCTTTACGACCTCCCTCGAGCGCGGGTTCGCGGTCGCGAACGGAGGCATGCGGATTTCCGGCGACGAGGATGTCCGAATCGAGTACTTCAACCCGGGCCAGGCCATGCAGGACAAGGACGGGAACCTGCTGTTCAGCATTCCTCATTCCGTGCTGGGCGCCTGCGCGGGCCGGTTCAACGCAAAGGCCAGGAAATGGGAGATTCTGGGGCTTTCCGGATGGACCGAGGACAAATCGCGGCCGGCGAGGCCGCTTTTCGACGGCCTTTTCCAGCTCAAGTTCATGCAGGGATTCGAGGATCCGCAGGGGAACCTGCATGCCATATGCGACTGCTATACGTCAGCGGGGAAGGAGATTCTCGACATTCACGGGAGCATCCACCATTTCCGCTGGACCGGAACGGAATGGGAGCAGTATAGCGGCGGGACGGCGTTTTCCAGGTACGACTCGAGGCCCCTCTTCAACACCTGGACCGGCAGCGGCGCGGGATGGGGATTCGCGATGAACGCGAAAAACCAGGTCGGCATCGCCGTGCACGTCAACAAGAGCCTCTCGTTGAACGGGAGAATCATCGCCGCGCGAATCGATTTCAGCGACAAGAAGGGCCTGTGGTCCGCCTGGACCGAAGGCAAGTGGCAGCCTCACTCCTATTCCTGCGCGTACCTCCCGGACGCCGCGCCGCCGGCCGACCGGGACGACACCGACCCGAGGATCGTGTGCCTCGACGGGAAGAGCATGTGGCTCGCGATTTACCGGAGGGGCCGCGCGGGCGGCGGCAAGCCCTTCTGGACCGCGATGCTCTACGACGACTCCAAATCGAAATGGCTCAGGTGGACGGACAAGGGGTTCGCCGAGGCGGGCGACTCGGCGCGGTTCTTCGAGCAGGATTTGGACGCGCCCACGGTCGGGCTTTTCCGGGAGGACGGCGGCGGAATCGCGCTCATCGGCCAGTCCGGAAACGACCTCCTCCGCATGGAGTACAAGCCCAAGACCTGCAAATGGGAGGCGGCGGAGAAAATAGGCAGGGTCGCCGGCCAGGGCAGGTACTCGCAGGAGTACAGGACCTGCATTTCGCCGTCCGGCAGGCTCGTGGTCGCATGGTCCGAGGACGGGAACAGCGTTTCGCTTCTCGGCGTGGGGAAAGTGGCGGTCTCCACGAGCAGGGTGAAGGTCTGCGGCGTGGGGCACATCGGTAAGAACGCGGTCGTGGTATATTCGGACGGCCCCGAGCTGAAGGCCGCGACCGAGAGGCCGATACAGGGCGAGAAGGTCTCGGCTGCTCCTCCGCTGCCGGCCGTCGCCGAGGCTGAACCCGACCCGGCAGTCCTGAAATACGAGGGCAGCTTCATCAATTTCGCGCAGGACCCGGTCGTTCCCGAAGGGGCCAAGAGGCCGGTGACGCCTTCATACGGTCCCCAGAATCCCGGGCACATGGCCGCGACCCCCGACGGCATGGTGTTCGCCCCGAGGTTTGCCGTGTGCAACATCTGCATATTCCCGCCCGATCATCCCGGCAAGCCCGGCGTCTTCTGGGGCGGGTTCTGGGACTATTTCATGTTTCCAATGGGCGTCGCCGTGGACCATAAAAGGGGCAAGGTATTCATCAGCCACCGGGTCACCTCCGGGGGCTGCGGGGGAATCCTCGGGGGATCGGTGGAGGTCTGGGATCTCTCGCAGGCGTCGGTCTGCCACTGGCTGAAACCCGGGCTCGAAGGCGCGGCCAGGACCGAGCAGTACAAGCCGGGCCGAATCCAGGACGTCTTCCGCTGGCCCTGCGGGATGGCGGTGGATGCGGAACGGGGTCTCCTGTACGTCGCGAACTCGCTGGCCTGCGACGTGCGCAAGTACGACGTCGCAGGATCCGAGGCGAAGAGGGTCGGGGTCATCGGGGACGGAGCGCTCGATTTCCCGTACGGCGTGGCGTGTTCCTCAGCGGGGGACGTGTACGTGGTGGACAGCAGGAAGCACAGGATATGCGTCTTCGACCGGGCGGGCAAGCTGGTCCGGAGCTTCGGCGGTCCCGGGAGGGAGCAGGGGCTTTTCCTGTATCCCTGGGGAATCGCGGTCGATCCGAAGTCTGGCGCGGTATTCGTCTCCGATCCGCAGAACAGCCGCGTTCAGGCGTTCGACCGGGAAGGCAAGTTGCTTTCGTGCTGGAACAGGTTCAAGGCCGCGAACCTGGACGGCACGCCCGTCGAAGCCGGAGGAGCGAGGATTGCAGGCATGCGCGGAGGGCCGCCGGGCGACCACGACGAGACATACGGCCTGTGCTGCGACGGCAGGGGGTATCTGTATGTCGGAACGGGACCGTATATAGCGAGGTTCAGAATCCTTGCGGGGAAGTAGGTCGAGGAAATCCTTATGCGTCAAGCGTCGACTTAACCCCATTTCCAGAGGTATGCACGATGAAAGGGTCAAATGGGAAATCCTGGCTCAATCAGCCGGACTCTTCCTGGAATCATAAAGATGCTCGCTTGCGTATTCCAATGTTGTCCGTTTTGCTATTCCCATTTCTACTGCTCATCCTGGCTGGATGCAAAAGAGAGTATAATACATGCGATTATTCATATTCAAGTGATGATTCCTCGGATTCATGCGACGATTTGACGGATCCATTCGATGGTTTCCCTGATTTCTCGCATATGTACTTCAGCAGATTTGTTGATTATAAATGTTACATCCTGTCAGATGAAACTCCCTGCGAGGCATTTAAACGGGTTTCAAACATCAGAATCGTATTGTTCTTGGATAAACCTTATTTCTTCAATTATTCCACGAGAATTGAAGATGAACTATCTGAGGAAGCAGCTATTGCTTCCAAACCGAATTCATTGCTTTTTATAGCCCCAAGTAATACATTTTGGAGCTTAATTAAGAATATTACACATAGATTCCCAAGCGCTAAAGCTGCATGGTTCTATTGCTGGTATGCGGACAGGAAAATGGCTGCTTTTTTACTGCCTCTTTGGATTGACAACAGAAGCACGGATGATTTTGGAGGTCATATCCTGATGCCCGGGCAAGATAACAAGAACTTCGCCGTGCTTTCGTCGAGAGGCTCGGAAGACTTCAGCAATATTGAAGATGTTTTCAAGGTTGAAGACAAGTGGAGTATCAACGGCAAGGTATCCTTTCGTGTCGTCCCCTCTTCAGAGACCAAGTTGAAGGATATCCTGCGCATAATTGAACTGGTCTATATCCATGATACAAGCCGCCTTGAAGTCGCAGGGTTGTTCAAGAATGATTGATATTCATTGACATAGGCAGGCTCTAGGCGAACCGATGAAGACGCGCATAAAGCAACTGTCCATCGAACAAAAAGCCGACTTCCACCTCATCCTCGAGGAATCCAGCGAGGAATGCCGGGCCTGCATGTGCACCGCCCACTATTGCGACGATTGGGAGGAGAAGGGGCGCGAACACCGGGCAGCGATGTTCGCCGGTGGAGACCTTGAAGAGCAGGGAATAGGGCTTTTCGTCGTCTTCAGGATTGTAC
>DYIT01000131.1 GCA_020723505.1 Candidatus Kuenenia stuttgartensis | reverse complement strand
AACAGGAGGGGATTGCCGTAGTCTGATGAAGTGACCGTCTTCTCGGTGCCGGTCGTGTCCAGGAACGTCACTTCCCCGTACTCGCCGTACCTGTACCGCTCAATCACGTCTCCCGACGAGTCCGTGAGCGCCGCCACGTTTCCATGCGCGTCCCTGACGTAGTAGTACCTGCTTCCGCCCCGGACTATGGCCAGAATGTCGTCCATGCCCTGGCCGAAGACGTAGGTGGCGATGACGGAGTTGCTCTGGTCCCTCTCCTCGATGACGTTCACGCCTGACCTCGCCTGGCCTCCGGCCATGAACGTGATTTCAGCCTTGCCCTGGGCAAATGCGATGGTCCTGGATTCTCCCTTGTCGAAGGTCGCGGAGAAGAGCTGTTTTGTGAGCCAGTCGGCCCGGACCTTGAAGGAGCCCGCGGGCACTGAATAGCGCACCTCACCGTTCGAGTCCGTCTGGGCGGACTGACCAAGATAGCTGCCGCCGCCAGTGAAGAGGTACGTGTTGATGCCCACAAGGGGCAGGGTTTCGGTGAGATACGTCTTCTGGACGGTGATGACGGAGTCCGCGAAGAGTATCTCGAACGTGAGCGCCAGGACGTCGGGGACGGTCTGGACCGCAGTCCAGTACTGATGCCCCAGCGTGTCCACGCGGAACTGGGTGTGCGCCGCGTCCTTCACGACCGTGAGCGTGAAACTGCTCTGAGCCCAGGCGCCCGAGCAGAAGGCGGCCAGCAGGGCCACTGACGCCGCGCAAAGGGCTGCTCTCTTCATGGGTTCCATTTTATCTCCTATCGAGAGCAGCCGCCATGGGTAGCGACTGCGGCTCAGGCAGCTGCTTGGCCGGGGGATTTCCCGGCTTCTCCGGGTTTGATTCTTTAGCATCCGGATGATTGAAGGCGAGCGAGTAAAGGACGAATCCGCCCTCCTCCGGGGCGGACACATCAACATCCCCTCACAATCTCGCCTTTTCCTCGAGCCTCATTCACTCCACGAAGTGGATGCGAATTCATCCGGTCTTGCGATCTTCTTTCCGCCACATCCGCCCCTCGCTGCCGGATCGACCGAGATTGCCTCTGCTTCACGTTTTGTTATACTCCATGAAGGTTCCCAGGTAGGATCGGGGGCAATGTTCGCGCCGGGTTTCGATCGTTCGGAATTCTCAATCCGCAGCATGCGGAAGTCGGGAGGGAACATGAAGACCAGGGCATTCGTCATCATTCTTGCGGTTCTGGGAATCCTGTTGGGCGCCTCGTCCGCCTCCGCCGGGGACGGCGTGTCGGGCAAGGCGAAAGACGCCGTCGAGGGAATCAAGGAGAACACCTCGAACCTCGTGGACGCAGCGAAGGATGCGGTCAAGGAAGAAGGCATGAGCCTGAAGGACATGCCGCTCATGCCCCACGCGTGGGCGATCCCGGCCGTTGCGCTCCTCGGCCTCGCCCTTGGCTACGTCCTCGGCAAGCGGGGCAAGTCCGCCGCAAAGAACGGCAAGAAGAAGGACGACAAGCCCGCCGGGAAATAGGAGAGTGCACGAAGTAAGCCGTAAACAGTAAGCCGTAAGCCGTGGACCGTCCCGCGTAGACGAAACCACCGAAGACGCCAAAAGAAGGGGAACGGCCGGGAATTGGGTATACGTAAGGCACACAACAGAGCCCATCCTATGCCTGCCATTGTCTCAGCGGGAAAATCAGACGAAGGCGGGGCGGCCGTCAGGCCGCGTTCGATCATTCCCGCCGGGGATACGTAGAGTAATCGGCGAAGTGCCGGACGGCAACAAGGCACATTCGCCTCCCACAGGCTCAATTCGACCTCGAAGTGCCGGAAGGCTGCTATGTCTGTGGGAGGCGGATGTCCCGGGCTCTCGTAGTGCCGTCAGCCCGGGACTCCGCCGATTATCATCTCCCGCAAAGGAAGCTCACATCCACCCATCCCGCGAAGCGGGAGTCATGACTCGGACAAGCCCGATTTGACGACCCCGGTTGTTCGATCGGGCTTTTCCGAGTTATGTAGGTATTGCCCTGAACAGCACCGATCCCAGGGACCCGAAGACCGCGATGGGAACCCAGCCAGCGAAAATGGGCGGCACTGCGCCGGCGTCCCCGAGCTTCAGGAAGAGGTAGGACGCGGCGAAAAACGCCACGGTCACGAATGCGCTCAGGATGGCGCCAAGGAAGAACGACTGGGACCTCGACCTCAGCATGAAAGGCAGGGCGACGAGCAGAAGCACGATGTTCGCGAACGGGAAGGCCGCCCTGCTGTGGAACCTCACGCCCAGGCCCGACATCTGGGGCTCGTTCCGCCATATCGAGTAGAGGTCCGTGAGAGGCCTGAGCCCGCCCATGTTCCCGCCCTTCTCCACGTCGAACGGCAGCACGTTCGTTCCTTGAAGGACCATCCTGTCGAACATCGAAGGCTTCCCGCCCCCCTTGCGGAACCCGTCCTTGTCGAAGCGGAGCACGTGCCCCTCCTCGAGCACCCAGGCCTCGATTCCCCCGTCGTATCTGCCCCTTGTCGCGTAGATGTGCTCGGTCTCCCTGAGCTTCGAGTCGAGCCTCGATATGTACGCGTTCTCCATGAGCTGCTGCGAAGGCGAATACCGCACGATGAAGAAGAGCACGCCGTTCTCCCTGTCCTTGACCAGGCTGTAGTACTGCGAGCTCTGCCATCCCGCCGACAGGTCGCGCTCGCGCAGGACCCGAGAGGCCTGCGGCAGCACCCATTCCTCCATCGCCAGGGTTCCGGCCGACAGCAGTCCTGCGAAGACCAGGATGGGCGCGAGGACGTTCTGGACGCTGATTCCCGAGGCCGTGACGGGGATCAGCTCGTTGCTCTTCTGCATCCTGGTCATCACGAAGATCGCGGCGAGGACCGTGATGAACGGCGAAACCTTGCCGAAAATCAGCGGGAGGTTGAACAGGTAGTAGTTGAAGATGTAAGCCGCGAGGTCCGGCCGGTCGGACTGGATGAAGTCCCCGAGCCTCGCGGAGAGGTCCACGACCACGAACAGGCCAATGACGCTGAAGAGGCATATGGCCCAGGAGGCCAGGCATCCGCGCAGGACGTACCAGTAGAGGGTCTTCATCCGCGGTATTTCCAGATGCCGCGCTTCTCCGCCCGGGCGGCGGCCTCGCGCTCCTCGAACCTCTGCTCGAACTTGTCCGAAAGCGCGGTGTAGTCGAGCCTTCCGAATCCGCCCTCGAGGAGCTCGGCGTTCACCCAGGTCATGAGCTTCAGCGCCGCCCCGGGCGTGTACACGTGCGCGAATCTCCTTCCGCCCTCGTCCCTCCTGTCGTCCACGAACACCACCTTCACGCGTATGTCCTTGCCCGACACCAGGCGCTCGTTGGCGTTGCGCGCCTCGGCGAACAGCTCTTCGTTCTCGGCGGGGGCCCTGATCCCGGCGTATCTCACCTCCTCGCCCGAGTCGAGCTTCACGAGGTCGCCGGAGATCACTGAAACCACCGTGAATTCGTCCGCGCCGGTGGCGGGGCCAGGGGCAGGCGGCCGGTCCTCGGACGTCTCGCCCGTGGTCACGCAGCCTGCGAGGAGCAGGAGAGCGGTGACGCAAGAGACCGCAGCGGCGGGGATTGAAGTCATGATCATGGAAACCGCCTGGCCGGATGATCCCGGACGAGATGCCCGCGAAACAGCGCAAGTGTCATTCAAATCTCGAATTCCAAATCTCGACTCTCGCCCTGGCCTGGAGGGATGCGGCCTCACGCCCCGGACAAGTCAAGAGTATAACCCGTTTCTACTGTTAATCTAACGCAAAACCGGCTCGAAGGTTTGGAATTGCGCCCGTTCAAGAGGGGGGATGGCGGATATCCGTCAAGTCCGGAGAAAGGTTGACGCTGCCGGTCTGGATTCCGGCTTGCGCCGGAATGACGACACAAAACCCGGATGAGCCGGAACCGAACAGGGATTCAAGTGGGATCGTCCGGGATACATCACGCGCTTCCCGCGTGCAAGAGGATGGGCTCTGTTGTGTGCCACAAGCATCCACCCGCTCGACACCGAACACTAGACACCCGACACTTACCTTAACACGTTCGCAACCTATACCGCGAACCTTCGACCTTCAACTTTCGACTTTCGACTTTCGATTATTCACACCTTGCAGTTTCTCACGTCCCACGGCCTTGGTTCTGCGGTCATTTCCTGTACGACTTGATGAACGCCTCGACTTCCGGGATTCCGCCCTGCAGCACGAGGTAGCCGTTGTGCGGCTCCCGCTCCGTGATTTCGCCGTTGATTGGCGTGAGCATGATGCGCTCGACCTCGGCCAGGTCCCTCGTGTGCCCGAGGGTCCATCCGAGCTTCACGTACGCCACCTCGGTCAGCATGTTCGAGGCCGGGAACACTCCGAGCTCCATGATCTCGCGGCCGGTCTCGTACACGTACATCTGCGCGAATCCCCAGATGGTCTGCACCGCCATGCACATGGCCACGCCCTTCTTGTGCGCGCGGGCGAGGGCAGGGTACAGCGGCTTGTTCACGTGCCCCAGCCCCGTGCCGGCGATGACAATCCCTCTGTAGCCGTTGTCCACCAGCGCGTCGATGATGTCCGGACTCATGTTGGGATAGTAGTAGACGATGCTCACCTTCTCCTCGAAGGCCGTGTCTATCTTTACGTTCCTGTCCTTCCTGCGCCTCTTGTAGTCCTGGCGGAGCGGCGTGACCTTCTTCCTGTCCACCATGGCTATTGGTATGTCGGAAATCGTACGGAACGTAGACCTGTAGGAGGAGTGCATCTTCCTCACCCTCGTGCCGCGGTGCAGGAGCCCGTACTGGTCCGAGGTGGGGCCGAACATGCAGATCATGACCTCCGCGATGTCCGAGTAGCCGGCCGTGAAAGCGGCATGAATCAGGTTCATGGCGGCGTCGGACGACGGCCTGTCCGACGACCGCTGCGATCCGACCATCACAATCGGCACGGGCGAATCCTGCACCATGAAAGACAGTATGGCGGCCGTGTGGGCCATGGTATCCGTGCCGTGCCCGATGACTATGCCGTCGACGCCTTTCTCAATCTCCCTGCCGATTGCCTTTGCCGTGCCGATCCACTGCTCGGGCGCCATGTTCTCGCTGAACACGCCGTAGAGCTTCTCGGTCTCGAGGTTGCACACGTCCGCAAGCTCCGGCACGGACCCGTACAGCTCGCCCGGCGAGAAAGCGGGAATCACCGCGCCGGTGCGGTAGTCGAGCCTCGACGCTATGGTGCCGCCCGTGCCCAGGAGCTTGACCTTGGGCTTGCCGGGGTCGAAGGGGAACTGCTTCTCGGGAATCTTGTAGTGCGCCTCCTTGTAGCCCGCCTCGCGCATCGCCGTGATCGTGTCGTGCCTCAGGCCCACGTTGTAGCCGTTGCGCAGCTTGAGCACCACGTGCGAGGCGTCTGCGGTCTCGGACCGGGGAAGTATTATCCCGATGAACGACCCCCGCGTGGATTCCACCTCAACGTCGCTCCACACCCGCACGCCGAAATTTTTCAGCGTCGCAAGCGCCGGGTCCCTGTATCCCTTGTATGTGTCGGTCATTGGACTTCTCCAGCCGTTATTGAAGTTAAGAATCCAAGAAGATAAGAAGTTATGAAGAAGAATCCGGATTGAAGCAGAAAGTGTCCGCTTTGATTTCCATCCTGTTAAGCTTGCCGATAATTTTCAAGTATTCCCCGTCGAGGTCATCGAATACGTTCCGGTCGATGTATGCGCAGGCAACAGCGAACTCGAGCCAAGTCTGCGTTTCCCCTGCTTCCTGCTGAGCATCCGAGATCTTGTTCACGAACACTTTCTTGTACCTCCGCTTCCTCCATCCCTCTGCGATACATGTGCAAACCGATCTCGACGAGTTGCGCATTTGCGAAGTCATCGAATACAGTTCCTCTTTCGGAAATTTCTTGGCGAATTCAAATATTCTCATCGCAGCCGCGAACGCCAGCTGGTAAGCATCCAAATCCCTATGACTTATCAATTGCTTCTTTTGGTTCATTTTCTTATCCCCTAACTTCTCATCTTCCTAAACTTCTTAACTTCTTAACTTCCTAACTTCTCATCCCCTGGCTCCTCCTCCCCCCATCCAGCGTGGTCCTTGGCCCCTCCCCGGGGAACATCGCCGTGATTAATCGGAAACCACGACACTGATAATCGGCGGAGTCCGGGTTGACGGGACAACGAGTGCCCGGACATCCGCCTCCCACAGGCCCCGAGCGGAGCCGAGGGACTTCGCCGATTGCTCAGCACTGTACACTCGATACTCAGCCACGAACCCTCCACCCTTCAGGCTTTGGACTTTGGACACAGCCTGCCGATCTCATGAACCGCCGCAGGCTCACGCGCGGCTCCGTTGACGGCCACGATCCGTCACACATTACCCTGGACAATCGGATCACAACGGATCTCGGCTGGCGTCCATAGCCCACGGCTCACCGTTCACTGCTTACGGTTTACGTCTGCGAACCCCCCGCAATCCTCATCGCGAGATCCGCCCCGTCCACCCTGCCGCGGAGCACGGACATGATCCTGCCCATGAGGTAGCGCCTCTCGGCCGCCGGGCTTTGGAATCGCACGCCCGTCGCCTCGTCCCGCGCGCCCGCCAGGGCGGCCTCTATCTCTCCTTCCGACGCAGGATGCAGGTTGAGCTCCTTCACGAAATCCTCCGCCGTCCCGCCGCATCCGCAAAGGCAGCGTATGATGACCTTCATCACCGCGTCCTTGTGTATCGCCTTCTTGCGGACCATGGAGAACAGCTTCACGAGCAAATCCTCGCCGAGTGCCGACGTGTCGAGTTTATGGCGCTTGAGGTACGGGAACCTCTCCGCGAAAATCCGCGCCGCGAATCCGGGGTCCGCCGCGGACCTCGCCTGCACGACGTCGAAAACCTTCGAGTAGGGCGATATCGCGAGCTTCCCCGCGATTTCCGCAGGAACGCCCATCTCTCGGTAGCGCCCCGCCCGGGCCCACGGCGCCTCGGGAATCCATGCCCTCGCCCTGTCCACCCTTTCGTCCGCAAGGGCTTTAGGCGGCAGGTCCGTGTCGGGGTACATCCTGTCCGGGCCCGGAAGCACGCGCTCGAAGCCGGTAGTGCCGTCATGCATGGCCTGGCGGGTCTCGTTCGGCACGCCCTTCGTCGCATCGCGCGCGCGGAGAGCGATTTCCGAGGCCGCAGTGGCCGCGTCCTCCCGCGATCCCCACACGATGACCACCGCGTCCGAAGACCCGGCCCCGAGCGCGTTCCTCGCCGCCTTCCACGATTCCGGCGACAGGTTCCCGTCCGGAAGGTCCGTGGTGACGGCGTTGGGAAGCATGTCGAGGCAGGCGACAACCCTCACGCGGTCGCTGAACTCCTGGAAGAAGCTCCTGCCCGGCCCGGTCGAGTGCCTGAGCAGCCCGTCGAAGCCCCTCAGGACCACCCCGATCACCCTCTTCCCCTGCTCCACGGCCTGGAAAATCGGCAGGTACTTCGTCTTGCCGAGCTTCTCGGTGAGGTCGGTTTCGGACGACGAGAACCTCTCCGGTGTGATGCCGCGCCTTGAAAGCTCGTCGCGGATTTCGAGCAGCGCGACCTGCCGGAAAGCCTCGTTGTGCACAAGGGCGGGAATCCGCTTTATGCTCGACACGCCCTTGATTTCGCACCTGGTGCCGCCGCGCACCGAGACGTTCACGTCCTCCCTGGCCGCGCCGGGCCCGGTGCGCACCCTGCCCGTGGCCCTCGCGAGCCTGCGGAGAATCTCGGCGACCGCCGCGACGTCATGCGGCCTCTTCATGTCGGGGTAGGTAACGGTCTCGATGAGCGGCATTCCGAGCCTGTCGGTTATGTACGTCCTCACGTGCCCCTCGTCCGAGATCTCCCTGCACGCGTCCTCCTCGAGACCGAGCTGGCGGATGCGGATTTTCCCGTCCCCATATGGAATCCACCCGTCCACGCCGAGTATGGTGGTGCGCTGGAACCCCGTCGGGATGGATCCGTCGAGGTACTGCTTCCTCGATATGTGCAGTTCCGAGACCATGTTCAAGTTCAGGAGCAGCGCCATGCCCGCGGCTATGTCGAGCGCCTCCTCGTTTATCTCGAAGGGCGGCGTGTCGTCGAACTCGTACGTGCAGACCGTCTCCTTGTTGATGTGGTAGATGATCTCCTTGCGGGTCTTGAACTCCATGAGGGCCGTGCCGTCGTACTCCCCGAGCTCCGAGAGCGTGGGCCTCATGTGCCGGAGGATTTCCGCGTCCCACTTCCTCGAATAGATCCCCGCCGGGCAGCGGCAGAAGAGCTTCTTCTTCGTGAGAAGCTGCTGGTGAATCTCGAGCCCGGACATGAAGCCGACTTCCTCGTAGAAGGACGCCGGCGTCTCCAGAAACGGCGTGTATTTCATCTTCTCTCACTAAAAATACGCGTCAGGCCCGGGCATTCCCGGCGCCGTTGCATTCCGCCTGACGCGGATCCCCTGCCCGATTCCCCTTCCCGGTCTTCCCCTCCCAAGGGCATGGCCCGTTCGGCAGAAAATACGCGTCAGGCCCGGGCATTCCCGGCGCCGTTGCATTCCGCCTGACGCGGATTTTTTAGCAGTCGTAGTACAGCTCGAACTCGAACGGGTGCGGCCTCTTCAGAATCTCCGTGAACTCGGTCTCCCACTTGTACGACGTGTAGGTGTCGAGCAGCTCCCTCGAGAACACCTCGCCCCTGAGCAGGAAGTCCTCGTCCCTGCGCAGCGACTCGACCGCCTCGTCCAGGGACCGGGGCAGCGGCGTGATCTTCTTCCTGCGGTCCGCGCTCCACTTGAAGATGTCCTCGTCGTGGGGCCCGTACCCGAGCTTCTTCGGGTCGAGTTTCCGATCTATCCCGTCGAGGCCCGCCATGAGCATCGCGGCCATGGCGTAGTAAACGTTGCAGGTCGCGTCCGGAGGCCGGTACTCGATTCTTTTCTTGGCGGGCTCGACCGCGTACTTGGGCACGCGTATGGCGGCTGATCGGTTCGCGAGCGAGAAGAACAGGTTGACGGGCGCCTCGTAGCCCGGTACGAGCCGCTTGAAGGAGTTCGAGCTCGGGTTCGTGAACGCAGTGAGCGCCCTGCCGTGCTCGAGTATGCCCGCGCAGTATTCGAGCGCATGCGTGCTGAGGCCCGCGTATCCCTGCGGGTCGTAGAACACGGGCTCGCCCGCCTTGAACAGGTGCTGGTGGAAGTGCATTCCCGACCCCGCCTCGCCGAACAGGGGTTTTGGCATGAAAGTGGCCGTGAGCCCTGCCTCGTGGGCGCACATGCGGGTGAAGTACTTGATGACCTGGCACCGGTCCGCGCTTTCGAGGAATCCGCCGAGCGGCATCTCTATTTCGCACTGGCCGAAGCCGCCGACCTCGTGGTGGTGGTACTTTACCGCCACGCCGGCGGCGCCGAGTTCGGCGCAGATTTTCTCCCTGAGTCCCGAGCACAAATCCGCGGGCGGGCAGGCGTGGTAGCCGGAGTTCTTGCGCGGCGGTATGCGTTCCGCGGGATTCGCGAGGGGTTTGATTTCCGCGGAGTACGTGCAGTTGTCGTTCCGTACGGAGACGGACTCGAACACGTAGAACTCGAGCTCCGGGCCCCACCTCGACGAGTCGGCCGGCCCGAAGGAGGCGAGGAACTTCTCGGCGCGCTTGGCGACTCCGCGCGGGTCGCGGTCGCACAGCGCGCCCGTGTCGGCCTGCACCACGTCGCAGATGACGCCCAGAGTGCGCACCTTGTGGAACGGGTCGAGGAACGCGGAGATCGGATCGGGTTTCATCACCATGTCGCCTGACTCGAGCCGCGTGAACCCGACGGATGACCCGTCGAACCCCACGCCCTTCTCCGCGGTCTCCTTCGTGAATCCCGCCGCCGGGATTGTTATGTGCCGCCAGCGGCCGTTGAGGTCGGTTATCCTAAGGTCCACGCTTTCAATCCCCGCCTCTGCGATGAAGGCTGTCATCTCGCCGACGTCTTTGAACATCTGAGTCTCCAGACAAAACGGTTTCGAACCCTGCAACTATACTTGCCAGGGGGGGAACAGTAAACAGGCAGTTGAGTTGGGATTGCATACCGCGAATCGTTGAAAGGTCGGAGTGGAAACGCGCTCCGTGGGAGCCGCCGGCATATTCCTGAACTCAAGGCTCTCGCCTGGCGTTCCGCGACTGTTGCAAGAGCCGTGCATCGGATTGGAGGGCGCTCTGGAAGCAGGCCCAGGCCTTCGAGACCCAGTTTTACAGCCTCAATCAGCCCTGCGCGCTCCTCCTCCGATATGCTGTTCAGTCTGAGCCACCAGGAAAGGGCATGGGGCACGACCGGGGACCATGCAAGCTGCTGGGCCCAGTAAGCGACGTCGCGCGCTCCCCTCAAGGCGTTCCAGTCGCGCCCTTTCATGCCCCTCATCCACCGAAAAAGTCCTCCAGGACGAAGCCCAGGTTGTCTTTGACAATTGGTTATCTATTCTCTGGTCTTGAATCGCGTTGCTCTCCCTCCCCGGACAGATTCTTCTTCACAACTTCCAGCGCCCTTTTCACCGCCCACACCACGTCTTTATGGTTTTCCGTTCGGGAAAGCCCTTCCAGTCTTTTTAAAACCTTTTCCTCGGATAAATCCCTGTTCTCAATGAAATAGATTAAATTACGCTCCCGATTATAGGGGTCGGGATCGTCCAATCCGGACAACATTACGTCAATAATATTCTCCCACAGTTGATTTGATTTATCATCATCATTTCCAACGATTGAAGCTTTCTTTATATTCGACAAAGCGTATATAATGCTGAATCTTAAACCTTCATCGGCTGATTGAAAACCATCGACAAGTCTCCTCTTATTTTCATTTGATATTTGCGAATACAATCTTACGGCATCTCCTGTCGATATCTTTGTTCTTCTATTCCCGTAGATGACGCCTTCCAGCCAAGGATTTAATGCCTTTCCAAATCTTGCATAAATACTCAACTCTCCGGAATATCTATCATTTTCAAGTGCTCTTAAAAGCGCTTCATTAATGACTTTTACAGAAGGCAAGTCCTTCATAATCCCGTCTGAAGAACTGCTTTCTCTCGAATCGATAATCATCGCGCATAATTCCGCCGCCCGTTCGTTTTTCCCCGCCATCCGGCTAAGAGCGGATTCGATGTATTTATTTAAATCGCCGGTATCTCCTTGCCTTTCCGACAGCAATGAGTTGAGGAATTCGGCGGCCCAGTCTTCTCTGGAGTCTTCCAATCTCTGGTAAATATCAAGATGACAATGTATTGGAACTGCTCCGATTGCCCTGTCTAGTATGCCGATTTCCTTTTTTAGAAGTTCAACTCTGGTTGAGATCGGATCGGTATGGAATATCGCTTCAAGCCTGCTGTTAAACTTCTTTAAGTACTCATTACCCTCTTCCAATGACCACATGGATTTACCATAAAAAGATTCGTCGATTACGATTAGAGGCTTGCCTGTTATACTTATTGGGAATCCGCTGTCCGACAACGCTTTGCTTTGAGGTTCTAACGAGCTTCTGGTCTCGGGCAAAGAAGGTGTTCTTGATTCGGGTAGTGTGTTTTCAACGTGTTTTTCCTGTGCAGGATAGAGAAACACGATGGATTCGGTTCTATTACAATTAAAGGAAATATAAAGCAAGGTAAACAATATCAAAATCACAATTACTAATGATTTATCTACTTTTCCCATGAGGATTGCGCGCAGTCGCGAAAACGAAGGAACTCGGGATTAATAAAAAGCCGGTCAGTTTGGCAGAGCCCGCCCGTCCGCTCCGCTCACGCCATTCCATCCCATGGCCTGCCCTCCGGAAACACCTGAAGCGCAGCGCCCTGTTCCAGAACCCGGTGATCCTCCTATGCCTGGTTTTGCGTTATCAGTTGGTGTGAATCCATGAGTGTCTCCTCCCTGTGACTATCCCGAAATGTTTGCACATTTTTGACCCTTAATCGCTGGAGTAATCC
>DYIT01000130.1 GCA_020723505.1 Candidatus Kuenenia stuttgartensis | reverse complement strand
ACAACCGCAACCGGGAAGCGCGGCAGTTCCATCTTGCAAGTCCTTCCAAAACCCCGCGACTCCCTTGCCGGTTGCCGGCCCGGCCAACCCCGCGCCCGACTCTTCATCGCGGTTCCTGGGTCGCAACGCTTGCCTTTGGAGCATGAAGACCATAGAATGAACAATGCGAAGCAGTTGCGATGATTGCGGATTCATCTCATGACCCCGAAACGCTTCTATGACTGGCAGACATCCGGCGGCACGGACGACGTCATGCGTCTCGTGGACTGCCTCGAGCGCGCCGACATAGGATGGTGCGCCATCGGAGGCGTGGCCGTGAACCACTGGGTCGCGGAGCCCATGGTGACGCAGGATGTGGATATCGTTGTCGCCCTTGAATCGGTTGATCTCGCCGTAAAACTCATCGAAGATGCCGGGTTCAGGTCAGAGCGGTTTCAGTGGTCGGTCAATTTCCACGGCCGGTCCAAGGTCGGCATCCAGATGAGCACTGAGGATTTCTACAGGGAATTCCCGGGGCGGTCCGTTCCGGCCGACGTGCACGGGATACTGATGAGGGTGGCATCCCTGGAAGACACGCTCCGGGGAAAAATCAAGGCCTGGAAGGACTCCGAAAGAAGGCAGAGCAAAAAGTTCAAGGATCTCGGCGACATCGCGCGCCTCGTTGAAAGCCACCCTAGCCTTTGGAATCAGCTCGACCCGGACCTCAGGAGGATCGTGAGCGATCCCCGCAGGACAGGTTAGCCCCCTGCGGGTGCGCGTGCATTCCGGCTGATTAGGATTCACCACCGAAGACGCCGAAGACGCCGAATTTATGCCAATTGGTTTGGTCCGTTTCCCTCACGGAGACAGTGTTTTGTGCCTGATTCACCTGATCGAACGACGCGGATGAATCCCCATGCATCGTTCGAGACTGATTGACCTGATTCTGTGGCATTATTCTGTGGGAGCCGCCGTTTCTCCCCGGCCCACACAGGCGGCGATATTCTACCTGAAATCCTAAACTCGCTGTGGGAGGCATTGAATCGGCCTCTGGCTTCCCGCCGATTCAATGGCGACGGCTCAGCAAGCACGGCTCAACACCACGGTCCACGGTCGCGTCCAAGCCATCCACAGTTTACGGTTTACAGCCGAATCATGCCTTGTCCCGGGCGGAGGTCGCCAGCGGACTTTCATTCCACCAGCGCCTGCATGGTCTGGTTGGCCTGTATCAGGCGCTCGGCGAGGTGGCGCACGAGGAAATGGTGGAACGCGGCGGCGACCTCGGGGGCTTCGGTCTCCATCTTCCTGAGCGAATCCTGCGTGAGCTTGAACACCACCGAGGGCGCGTCCGTAATCACCGAGGCGGTGCGCGGAGAGCCCATGTAGAGGCCGGTCTCGCCCACGACCGTCCCGGCCCCCATGGTCCTGAGCCGGATCCTCTTCCCCCCTGGGATGTCGAGCACGACGGTCACCATCCCGGACTCGACGTAGTAGAGCTCCCTCGAGTTCTGGCCCTGGATGATGAGCGTCCTGCCTGCCTCCAGGTTCTCTTTCTCGAAATACAGCTTGAGCCTGCCGAGAAGGTCGGAGGACGGGATGTAGTCCTTGAGGAACTCCTCGAGCGAGGCGCGGTCGGACGTGAACGTCGCCTCGGCCTCCACGAGGATTCTCTCCTCGCACCATTCCATGGCCCTGTCGAGGTCGGGGAACGCGTGGAAGAGCCCCTCGTCCTTCCACTCGAATCCCGTCTTGACGAGCTGGGCCTCGAAATCGTGCCTGAGGCCGGCGAAGACAATCCTGATGTCCTGCGCCTCGGCGAACTGCCGGAGCTTGGCGAAGCTCAGGAGCGCCGATGAGTCGAGCCCGGTCACCTGGCGGAAGTCGAGCACCGCGTACCTGAGCGCCTGCGCCGCGGCATGGGAGGCGCGGTTGCGTATCTCCTTGAGCAGGCCGTCGGCGGTGCCGAAGAAGATGAAGCCCTGCAGCTTGAGGATTGAAATCCCGCCGCCCTTCTCCTTGAGTATTTTCATGTGCCTCGGTGCGCGGTCCCTGTTGCTGCGGTAGTCCGATCCGGAGAGCGCGATTTTGATTACCCTTATGCGGCTGTACTTGACCACGAAGAGGGCTACCGCGCCCACGAGCCCTACGGCCACGCCCTCGAGGAACCCGATTGAGCCGATGACCGCGAGAATCAGCAGGACTATGGAGTAGTCCGAGCGCGGAAGCCGAAACGCCGCTTCCACGACCCATTCGGCGAGGAATGCGAGGCCCAGGTACGCGAGGATACCGCCGAGCAGCATCTTCGGGAAATACTGGAGGACCGGAACCCCCGAGAACAGGCAGAAGGCGAACACCGCGGCGGAGAAGATGCCGACGAGCCTGCTCTTCGCGCCCATCCTGTGGGCGAGGATGGAGGTGGACGGCCAGGGATAGCCCGCGACGCTGCCGAGCGCCCCGGCCGCGATGTTCGCCGTGCCCGCGGCCCTCAGCTCCCTGTCCAGGTCCAGGTCGCGCTTTATGCTTATCTCGAGCCCCGAGATGTAGAGGAGGAACTGCACGAGGCTGACTATGACCAGCGTGGCAAGGTTGCCCGTCTCGAAAAGGACGGCCTTCCAGTCAATCAGGCCGAAGTCCGACAAGGCGAGGGGATCGAAGAGGACGCCTGATGGAAGGCCCGCCAGGAGATAGCCGGCTTCCTCGGCCTCGGCCGCCGAATGCCCGGTCGCGTAAACGACCGCATAGAACGCAGCCCCGGCGGCTGCGAGCATTGCCGGAAGCACGAGGTAATGGCTGGAGAGGCGTTTGCCGATGAAAATCAGGAATCCGAAGCCGATTCCGGGCCCCCATTTGAGCAGCGTGCCCGGATTAAAAAGCCCGGCAGCGTGCGCGGGGTCGAGCGGCACGTCCGCCATGACCTTGACCGATCCCTGGAAAAGCAGCCAGCCGGTTCCGGCGAGGAATCCGCCTATGACCGGGTAGGGGATGAACCGGACGAGGCCGCCGACCCGGAGCACGCCGAAGGCCCAGAAGAACACGCCTGTCAGGACCGTGGACGCCGCGACGGCGGCGAGCACGGTGACGGCCGTGCCCCGGGACCCGGCCTCGGCCGCCGCGGCTGCGGCAATCGAGGCCGCGAGCACGGCGCTCACCGCCGCGGGGCCGTCCTGGGGAGCCGCGGAAATGCCGGGCGCCGAGCTCCTGGCGGCGGCGAATATGTTCAGAATCACGCCGCCCGCGAGCATGGCGGAAAGGCAGATTGACAGCGAGGGGGACAGATTCCCGGAGAACACCATCGCCGCGAAGGACAGGCAGACGCTTATCTGGATGATTCCGGCGACCGTGCCCGCGGTGAAGCCGGGAAGCAGCTTCCGCGGCTCGAGTTCGCCGCGGATTGTTCCAATCAGTCCTGATTTCGGTTCCCCGTCCAAGGGCAAACCTCGACGCCACCCCGAATCCTCGGTTACCGGAGAGGATCCATGTTAATCCATCGACGCCGAACTCTCAACTCCGAAACTTTGGGGGACCTTTCGATCCTGATAAACATGATTCTCATTCTGATTGACATGATGCGAACCGGAACCACCGAAGACACTGAGGGGGGAGGAAGCCGCGTACGGGAGACCGAAGAGAGAAGAGGGATGGGCAGATGGGATTGCTGTTGATGGACAGTATGGAGCAGAGAACATCGGCATTCTTTCGCGTCTTGCCCGGGTTCCGGTTCCGGATTCGTTGCCTGTTTCTGAGCCCTGGTTCTGGATTTCCCGGTTCATTTCCCGTCACGACGTGAATATTGGGGCATTCAAGGCATGGATATCTCCCACATAATCGGTTGTCATCATGTGCCTGTGGCTTTCCGGCACTTCGCCGATTGTTCGATCTTCGACCGTGGACTACTCGGCAGTTACGAACTACCGCGGGCTCACGCCCGCGGCTCTGTTCAGCGCCACACGTATACCCGGCGGGAATGATCGACCGCGGGCTTGCGCGGCGCGGCTCCGTTGTGTGCCGCACGTATGTCACCGATTACCGATGACTCTGCGGTCTACCCCCCATCCGCACCCACTTTCCTGCCATTCCCAATTTCTTAACTTCCCATCTTCATAACTTCTCAACTTCTTATCTTCCTATCTTCACTATCCGCCCATCTACATATCTACACATCCACCCTGTTCATCTGTCTCCCCCTCCGCGCCGGTCAACCCTTCATGGCATGCAGCCGTCGATTATGGTTGCGCGCGGGCAAAAGGCCCGGTACAATCCCGCATTGGTCCGTGTCCGCGCCGCCCCTTGGGATAAGCGCCCATGGAGGACCGCGCGCAGGGGAAGAGGGTCCGGGTCCCTGCCGGGCGGAACGTCAATGGAGAAGAGCACATGTGGCAGCAAATAGCAGGCAAATTGCCTTTTCTCGCGGCACCCCTGGCGCTCGGGGGAGCCTTCGTCGTGCTCTTCGCCGCCCTTCCCAAGCCGACCGACGCGACCAGGGGCGCGGGCCGGCCCGATGCCGGCGGGGTCTCGGCCGGCTTCAAGGAAATCCCAATCGCCAAGAACCGGAACATACTCACGGTCTTCGATTACCTGAACGAGACGGTGGTCGAGAAGACCCTGAACCACATCTTCCCGGCCAAGGCCGCGGTCGAAACCACTGCCAGGGTCCTGAACAAGAACTCCTCGATATGCGACGATCCGTTCCTCGAGGCCTACGTCACGGACATCCTGAACCAGTACGGCCAGATTGACAACTTCTATGTAGCCAATCCGAAGGGCAGCAGGATCATGGCGTCGAGGATGGGCTCGAACATCGAGACCGACGTCATCGACCGCAGCGGCGACGAGCCGGTGTATCTCAAGAAGCGCGGAGGCAGGGTCATATCCAGGAAGACCGAGAAGGAGCTGGTTGCCGCCCACGGCGAGGAGGCGATCTACGATCCGCGCACGAGGCCATGGTACAAGAAGGCCGAGGCCGAGAGGAAGATAAGCTGGTCGGACGTGTACATCTTCGCCACGGGGTCCGGGGACAGGCAGCCCGGCTTCACGGTATCGTGCCCTACAATCGGCGCCGACGGCGAGCTCCTGTTCGTCACCGCAGCGGACTTTGTGGTCTCCAACTTCTCCGGGTTCCTGCGCGAGCTCAAGGTCGGCGTGAACGGAATCGCCTTCCTCATGAACGAGAAGGAGGAGCTCATCGGCTATCCGGATTCCGCCAAGGTCGTGAAGATCCAGGGAGCGGCGGCGGTGCTTGCAAAGGCCGAGGAGATCCTCCCCGACTGGGCGCGGCCGGCGCTCGGGATTCGCAAGGCCAAGGGGGAGCGCGTCTTCTTCTTCGACCAGGCGAGCAAGCGGTACATCGCGTATTTCGGCTCTTTCCTGCCTTCGTCCGGGAACAACTGGGAAATCGTCGTCATCGTCCCGGAGGAGGATTTCTTCAACCTGAGCGCGAAGGAAAAGGGCTAACGAAAGTGGTTTCCCGGATGCGGGGAACCGGGAGGATTCGATGAAAGGGGCGTTCCTGGCCGCGGCAGCGCTTGCGGCGCTCTCGTCCGCGGGGTGCGCGACAATGGCGCGGCTGAACATATACGTGCAGCTCGACGCCGAGCAAATCAAGGAGACCGGGACCATCCCGACCGTGGAGGTCAACATAATCGGCGTTAACGAGGCCGAGCTTCCGCAATGGCAGAGCTATTCCGTGGACCAGTACTGGGCGGCTGACGACAAGCTCAGGAAGGGCGCCGACAAGGTGGTCCTCAAGTTCGGAGAGACCAACAAGACGAGGCAGCTCGTGAGGGACGACTCGGCCGTCTGGGACACGTGGGAGGAGAAGACGGCGATGCACCTGTTCATACTCGCGGACATACCCGGCCTCGCCGGCGGCGGGGAAGGGGGCGGGAAGGACGGCAGGCTGCTCGTGCTTCCGCTAAGCCCGGACGCGTGGTCGGGGGACGAGGTGACGATAACCATAAAATCGGGGGGCATAACGTGCATGCCTTCCCCGAGGACGACGAAATAGCCGCGGAAGCGGCGCGATTTGGGGATTCCGCAGATGCAATCAACTAGGCAGGTCCACTGGCATGAGGGGCTGTTCCTTCAGCCGCACCACCTTCAGGCGATGCAGAGGCAGGTCGACGGCGCCATCGTTTCGGAGCGGCACCTCAACTGGCCGCATCCGTACGGCGTCATCGAATACAAGATATCCGAGGACGAGCTAGCGAACATGCGGGTCAGGTTCGAGAAGCTGCGCGTCATGATGCCGGGCGGCGTGCTGGTCGAGGCCCCGGGCAACGCGGCGCTTCCCGCGCTGGACATCCGGGAGGCGTTCCAGGCCAAGCCGGAGGCGATAACGGTCTACGTCGGCGTGCCGCTGTGGTACGGGGACAGGGCCAACACAGTGGAAGGGCAGGCGGCGGCGGGCGACTGGTGGCGGGTCAAGTGCCTCTACCAGGTGGAGGAGGCGGAGGTGCCGGACGAGAACACGGGCACGAATCCCAAGCCGCTCCTCATGAGGAAAATCAACGCGCGGCTAATCCTCAAGGACAGCGACAAGGCGGACCTCGAAGTGCTCCCGTTGCTGCGCATCAGGCGCTCCACGGGCGAGAACGCCGGGGTGCCGGTGCTCGACAAGGAGTTCGTGCCGCCCTGCATGATTCTCAAGGGATCGCGGACGCTCTACGGGCTCGTCAAGGACCTGTCGAACCAGGTTGAGGCGTCCCGCACCGAGCTCGTGAACCTCCTCACGCGCGGCGGATTCCAGATAGACGCTCTGCGCGGCGTGCAGATTGAGCAGCTCATGAGGCTCCGGTCGCTCAGCAGGATGAGCGCGACCCTGCCGTCCGTGATAGAGGCGGCCGGGACGTCGCCGTTCGCGGTCTACCTCGAGCTCGCGGGCCTCCTGGGCGAGCTGGCGGCCCTCCAGCCGGACACCGACCCGTTCAAGATTCCGGCCTACGTCCACGACGACCCGGGGCCCGTGTTCAAGGCACTGGACGAGCGCATCCGGCCCATGCTTCACGGGGTGTCGGCCACGAGCTTCTTCAAGGAGCCGTTCCTGTTCGAGGAGGCCTTCCACGCGTGGATTGCAAAGCTGTCGGACGACGATTTGTCGCTCGCCAACGAGTACTTCCTGGCAGTGAAGACGCGGCAGGACCCGGTCGAGGTGGCCAAGCTCGTCGAGGACCCGGACAGGTTCAAGCTGATGCCGAAGAGCATCGTCTCCAGGCGCGTGAGGGGCATCACGCTCAAGGAGGAGCGCCACCCGCCAATACAGCTGCCGGCTGAGACCGGGATGCACTATTTCAGGCTGCACAGGGACCAGAACCCGCAGATCTGGGAGCAGATAACCAAGGAGAAGGAAATCGGCGTTACGTGGGTCGGTCTGTCGTCGTCCGACTACGCGCTGACGCTGTTCATGACAGTGCCTGAGGTGAAGAAATGACCCTTATCGAGGCTTGCGAGCCCCTGTTCCAGTACGTCTGCGGCCTGAACAGGGCCGTGACCAAGGGGGCTAATCTCAAAGCCGACCAGGTGAAGAAGCGCATCAAACGGATATTCGAGGAAATCCGCGAGAGCTGCGCAGGGAGCCAGACCCTCGTCCGGCAGTTCGACGAGATGGAGCTCCCCCTCATCTTTTTCACGGACTTCATCATCACCGAAACGCCCTCGCGTTTCGCCAAGGACTGGCAGCCTCTCGCGTTCGAACGCGACGAGCTCGCCGGGGACGACAAGTTCTTCAAGCTGCTCGACCAGACCCTGGGCGACCCCTCGGGCGACGCGGCGGCGAAGCTCTCCGTGTTCCACGCGTGCCTGGGCCTCGGATTCACCGGCATATATTCCGGGGACCAGCAGGCGGAGAAGCTCAGGAGGGTGCGCGGGGACGTGGCGAGGAGGGTCCTCGGAAGGGCGGGCGGGCCGCAGGCGGCGAGGCTAACAGCGGGCGCGTACGAGAAGGTGGACCGGAGCGACCTCATAGAGGGATCAGGGAGGCGGATCTGGGCGATGATTATCCTCCTCCTCGGGATGATCGCGGTCCTCGTGGTCGTCAACTACTTCCAGTTCAAGTGGGAAAGCGAGGAGATGATGACATCGGTCCGCAGGATACTGGACAGGTCCGGATCCTCGGAACCCGACCCCACCGCGGGGCAGGGGGAAGGCGGTAAGAAATAATGAAGAAAGCCACTTCCGACAACATCAAGTACTCGGCGGCCGCGTGCTCGGCCGTGCTGCTGCTCGCGCTCGCGTACTGGCTTTCGAGGAAAATCGAGCTCGTGGCGGTGTTCGCGGCGGGCATACTGATCGTCGGCGCGGCGGTCGCGCTGTTCATGTTCCTCACGAAGAAGCTATCGAAACGCGGGGGGGCGAAGCAGGGGGGCGAGGCGGCGCCTGGCATGGACCCGGGCAAGGCAAAGGAGAAGCTCGAGAGTCTCCACAAGAGCTTCTACGCGGGGCTCGGGCAGTTCACGTCCGCCGGCAAGGACCTGTACGAGATACCATGGTTCCTCATGGTCGGGCTGAGCGGAGTGGGCAAGACCGAGGCAATCAGGCACTCGGGGCTGAGCTTCCCCCCGAACCTCCAGAACGAGGCCCAGGGCCAGGGCGGCACCCACACTCTCAACTGGTGGTTCACGAAGGAGGCCCTCATCCTCGACACGGTCGGGGAATGGTTCCTGGACGACGCGGGCGACGCGGGGCAGTGGTCGGAGCTCATCAGCCTCCTCAAGACTCACAGGCCCGCGTGCCCCTTCAACGGCATAATCCTCGCCATCTCGGCCGAGAGCCTCATGGCGGACGAGGAAGGCAGGGTCAAGGAGAAGGCGTCGAGGATTGCCAAGCGGCTCGACGCGATCCAGCGCATGCTCGAGATGCGGTTCCCGGTCTTCGTCATGGTCACCAAGACCGACCTCGTGACCGGATTCCGCGAGTTCTTCGACCCGGACCTGGGCGCCGAGTTCCAGAACCAGATGCTTGGGTGGTCCAATCCGGCGGGCCTGGACGAGCCGTTCGACTTCGGGAAGCTCGAGTCGAGCCTCTCCGGGCTGTTCGAATCCCTGAGGAGCCACAGGCAGGCGCTCATGTGCGGGGAGGAGGAGGGGAAGCCCAGGAGGAAGCTCGACTCCCTGTTCAGGGCTTACGCGTTCCCGGAGAACCTGAAGAAGCTCGTGCCTAGGCTGCGGACGTACCTCGAGGCGGCCTTCATGGCCGGCGAATGGAGCGCGAAGCCGCTGTTCCTGAGGGGCATCTATTTCACGTCGGCAAAGCAGGACGGGTGGGAGCTCGACACGGAAATCCGCGAGGCGTTCACGATTCCGGACTCGGCGCGCATCGAGGAGTCGAACCCGGGCAGGCACCGCACGCATTTCCTCCTCGACGTGTTCACCAGGAAGATATTCCAGGAACGCGGTCTCGTGCTCAGGGCGGCCAGCGCTCGGAGCCACCAGCGCAGGAAGCTCATCCTCACGTGGGGCACCGCCTTCGTGGGGCTAATCGCCGTCATCTTCATCACGCGCCTGTCCTTCAGCCAGCTCGAGGAGGCCATAGGCACCGAGCAGGAGCACTGGGCCTCGGCCGCGGACGACGGCCAGTGGAGGAAGCTGCGCGGCGCGGATGCTTTCAGGCCCGCAATCCTTCCCGAGGCCCCGGGCGCCGACAGGCACCTTTACACCGCAAGCCAGCCCTTCATGCCAGGGAGCCCGCAGGACGTGGGAGCGTTCCTCGGGACCGTGCTCGATCAGGCATGCAAGCCCATGGACATCCCGTGGATTTTCAGGATGTCGGCGGACATCCAGGGCAACCTCGACAGGCACAGGCCGATGGCGGCGAGGGCCCTCTTCGAGTGCTCGGTGCTGAAGCCGGCGGTCGACGGCGCAAGGGAGCGCATCGAGCGGGAGAAGCCCGAGACTTGGACCGCGCAGGCGACGGGCGCGCTCGCGCAGCTGCTAAGGCTCGAGGCCCATCTCAGGGCCGGCCCGCCCAAGGACCAGGCCGCGGCCCTGCTCGACCTCGACGCAATCTTCAGGTACCTCCTATCCGAATCCCCTGAGGACTTCGAGAAGTACAGGAAGCTGCACTCCCCGGTGTTCGCGAAAGCCATGGCGTGCCTGTACGGGAAGGACTCGGCCGGCGGCCCCCAATGGCCGCCTGCATCGCTGAGGGCCGGGAGGCCCGAGGCCGCGCGCGCCCTGGAGCAGGGCCGCGGGGTGTTCATACTGCACTGGGTCCGGCAGATTGAATCCCAGAAGGTCAATCCTTTCCTCAGGGACATCGCGATGCTCACCGAATCCGGGGAAACGTTCCTGAGGGCCGAGGAGAGGCTGTTCGAGGTGAATACGCCGTTCGCGTCGGCGGCCGACCTGCCGTCGTCGCTCCTGGCCCACAACAGGGTGACCGGGGAGTGGGAGAAGAACGTGGCCGCTCTGGCCGAGGCGCGGTCGGTGATGAAGCAGCACCTGAGCGTGATTTCGTCCGGGACCCTCGAGGCCGCGTACGACGAGAAGGGCGGCAAGGCCATGGAGGAAATCGAGAACTCCTTCGGCATGCTGCTCAGGCAGCTCGAGGAGCCGAGGCGGGAGAAGACCGGGCAGGAGGGCGGCGGGTTCGTGGCGGCGCTGGACAAGGAGCTCCGTGCGAAGCTGGACGAGCTCAAGGCCGCGTTCAAGACCGGCAAGACGCGCGAGCTGATAAAACGCCTCGACGCCGACGTGTACAAGGCCGTGACGGGGTCGGAGTTCAGCCGCGAGGTCGTCCGCTCGTTCGAGATGCGGCACGCGCTCTACCAGATGGCGGCCGACCAGGTCCGCATGCCGCTTCCCTGCCCCGACCTGTTCACCCTCGCGTCGTCGTTCGCGGAGTCCAGGGACGCGATGATCCGCGCCAAGGAGGAGGTCAAGAAGCGGCTCAAGCTTTCGGAGGCGGCCGACCCGCGCGCCCGCAAGGCAGCGGACGCCGCGCTGCTCGGCTGCGACCTCGCCGACAGGATTTCGATCTATTCGGCGCTGAAGAGCGTCCTGGACGGGGTCCGCAACGGCAGGGACGACGTGAAGTCCCTGGCCGGAGGGAGGTCCAAAATCTACGAGCCGTTGAGGAAGGTCAGGATACTCATGACCGCCGCCGAGGACGAGGGCGACTCCTTCAATCAGGCCTTCCACCCGCTCGTCATGCAGGAGGCGCTCAAGGGCTACGGGACGCTGGTCAGGCTTCTCGGCGCGCCGGACAAGCCGGAGAGCAGGCCGCAGCAGAAGGCGCTCGAGGACCAGAGCCTGGGCATCCAGTTCCGCGAGACTGATCCCATGATGAAGAAGTACTTCCACGCCTACGCCGACTACTGGATTGCGGCGGTCAGGAGGGGATTCGCGATACGGCCCTTCGAGTGGAAGGAGTTCGCGTCCAAGCTAGGCGAGCTTTCGCAGTGGGATGTGAACACCATGCTCGGCGGCACGCTCAACATAGTCGAGGACGCGCTCAAGGATCCGGACCTTCCGCTGGACCAGGCCAGGCAGGCTTCGGTGAAGCAGCTCAAGGCCGACATCCTGGCCGGAAGGGACAGAATCAAGGCCCTGGAAGGCGCCGACAACCCGTTCATCGCCAAGTGCAAGGCCGTGGTCGCGGGCTGGACGAGGCTCAAGGGCGAGACGCCGGAAGCGGTGCGGCTCGTGATCCTCGAGCTCACTCCCGAAGTCCTCATGGAGAAATACGCGCTCCAGGGCTCGGAGGACAACAAGGACGTGGTGCTCAGGTACTGGGAGGACCTGACGTACGAGGTCCTGAACTCGCTCGCCGCGGGTTTCCAGGCCGCGGCCGAGAAGAAGGTCGACCAGGTCGAGAAGTACAAGCACTTCCCGCTTGCGGCGGCCGGGACCGAGAAGATCCTGACGCCTGCGGAAATCCAGGAATGCCGCGAGCTGCTCGACGCGCTCAGGCCCAACCCATTCGCGCTGCCCAAGGAGAGCGTGGGAGCGGGCGCGAAGACCACCATCGCGCGCGTTGACGAG
>DYIT01000129.1 GCA_020723505.1 Candidatus Kuenenia stuttgartensis | reverse complement strand
TTTGCGAGTTGTCGACGCTTCGCGTCACGAAATTTCATGAATAAACCGGGTTAAAGCCCCTGATGGGGCGGGGTTTTGACATGCTCATGAAGCAGATTATTCTGATTGCAGCGGCGGCGGCCTTACTGGGCGCGGCGCCGGCCGGGGCGGACGCGGAACCCATTCTCTGCCAGGGAATCGCGCACATGAACGCAGCCTTCGGAACCGGGGCGCAGGCCTCCATCCATGGAGCCTTGGACACCGGATTCCCGAAATCCATCGGCGCCGATTTGCTGGCGGCGCAGGTCTCTCCGTTCAGGCTTGCTTTCGCATCGCTCGTATCCGAGACAGACGGGGAGGAGCGAGCCACGCCGGTTTTCGAACCAGGACGGCATCCGAGGGTGTTCACCCCGAGGTTCCCGTCTTTCTTCTCCGCCGCGGGCCCGGGCTCCGCGGACGACGAGTTCCCGCTGAGGCTGGCTGAAGGCGTCTCGATTGCCTTCTGGAACCCGTATTTCCTCAGGTTCTGCATGCGGAGCGACGCAGAGACCGGACTCAACACCGACACGACGGAAGAAATATCGCTGGGAATAAACGGCGACATCTCAAGCATCTTCTCCGCCGTCTTCTATTCGACCCTCAGCATGGGCAGGAGCAGCTATTCCCAGTACGCCGGCGCGTCGGGATACGTGCATGAATCGGCGCTCCACAGGTTCGTGTTCGGAATCGGCTTCGCATTCCAGGAAGGCCTTGTCCTCGGGATAGGAGCGGGGGCGCGATTCGCGGGCAGGTCCTGGGATGGAGATCCGGAATTCTACGTGGCGCTGAGGTTGAAAATCTGACTCCGCCGGCCGGCAAAGGCGCAGGTCATTCCGCGGACTTTGCCTTCCCCTCTTCGATAATCTGCTTCACGATTCTAGGGATTTCCTCGTTCTTGAGGAACATCCTGATGGTGCGGAACCTGTCGTCAATCATTTCCTTCACGTCGTCGGTGGCCAGATAAGACTGAACAGCCTTCTCGAGGATTGCGGTCTCGACGAGCTCCCCGGAGACCGCGTCCTTGAGCACTTTCCTCACGTCCGGCGAGTTGGCGACTTTGGCCAGCGTGTCCGAAAGCTCCTTGCTGGCGAATTCCCTGACCGTCGTCTTCACGAGAAGCCTGACTTCGTTCTTGAGCTCCTCGATTCTCTTCTCCGTCTCCGCGCCGACCGAAAGTCTGTCCGCCGCCTTCTTCTCCATCTCCGTCTCGATGAGGGTCCGAATCTCCTCGGGATTTGGACCGGCGCCGCGCTCCCTGGAAAGCTCGTCCATCCTCTCCTTAATCAGCGGCTCGAGCCTCTTCGTCAGCGCCTTGGCGTCCTTGAGAGACGCGGAGATGGATTCGGCGACCTTCGCCTCAATCAGGTCCCGGGGGATCCCCTCCTCCGAAATGCCGGACTTCTTCAGATATGCGTCCACGACCTCCTCGATTTCGCGCCGCGACTCCCTGCGCTCTTCGGAGGATATAATCCGGACTTTCTCCACGAAAATGTCGTTCGTGATGACTTCCTTGAGGACCCTCTGCCCCGCCTCCTCCGCCTTTTTCGCAAGCTCAGCAATCTGCGGAAGCACCCTCGATTCCCAGTTCAGGTTGACGACCTCGGATGCGGCTTTCTTCATCCTCCTGTCCATCCCGCCTTCGCCTTCCCCGAGCACTTCCTTCGCGATGCGCGAGATGTTCTCGTCCAAACCGCTCATGGCGGCGTTGAGCCTGTCCACGCGCTCTTCCGACTCCTTACGGACCGCATCGGCATCGGCCTCAACCGATTCCATCTTCTCCCTTAGGATGTCGATGCGCTCCCTCAGGTCCTCCACGGCGGCGGAAATCCTGCTGAATCCCGCGTCGGCCGCCTCGACGGATTCTGCGCTCGCTCTCAGCTCTTCGAACCCGGAAGCAAGGTCTCCGACGGCTTTGGAGATCTCCACGATTCTCCCCTCAGCCCTGCGCGCTTCGGCTGCGGCCGCCGCCTGGAACTCGGCCCTCAGCTCCGAGGCCAGCTTCTCGATCCTTGGTCCCGATGCCTCGTCGAACACCTTGTTCACGGCCGAGGAGAGGGCGGCGTCGAAATCGAGGTGCCCGGTGAATCCTCGAATCCTCTCGGCGACTATCCGCTCAATCCGGCCCTCTATGTCTGCCAGCGACTTGTCCAGCGTCTCGCCCAGGTTGCTCCTGAAATCCTCCCTGAGCCTCTCGAAGAGCGGGCCTGCCGAATCCTTGAGGGCGTGCTGGGCGGAGAAGATGGTTATCTCCTGCAGCAGGTCGCGGAATTCCTTCGAATGGGTGGCGGAGGTGAGGGCGGCGAGGACTTTGCCCTCTATGCCGCCCTTGAGCGTCGCCATTATGGACGAGGAGGCGTCCGAGATTTTCTTCTCTATCTTGGTCTCGACCTTCGCGAACCTCCGCTCGAGGACGTTCTTGAGGAGGTCGTCAGAGGACGCCGCGATTGCAGAGTCCAGGATCTTCCTGGTTTCGGGCGTCTTCAGGAATTCTCCGAGCGCTGCCCTGGCCTTCTCGGACGAGAGGAGGATTTCCGGGAGTGCGTCCGCGAGTGCCTTGCGAAACGCGGGCCCATACATTTCGGGACGTGGTTTCTGGTCATCGTCCGCTGGATTCTGGGACGGGTCTCTTGCCGGTTTGTCTGTCATCCGAACCTTCCGGAAAACTCTGCCTGGTTGCAGGAAACCCGGACTGCGGCCCCGGGCCCGGCAGGACAGGCCGGGCTGCATGAATGCCCGGCGCCGAGGAGCAGCCCGGATCGAAGCCAGAAGCCCGGCAGACCATCTTCGCCGCCGCGTGCCCGGCCGGGCGCGGATTAGGTCATGAGTCCTGACTTGATTTCCTTGTATCTGGAGATGCTGCCCAGGAAATCGTCCTTAATCTTCTGGAGGCGGTCCACCTCGGTCTCGAGCCTGCTCTTTTCCTTGGAAAGCCCCGCCTTCTCCTTCTTGAGAGCGTCGTTGTCGCGTTCAAGGTGGTCGAGCTGGGAATTGAGGGTCTGGATTTCCTCGGTCACTTCCTCGATGTTCGCGACCGACTCCTTCTTGCGGGTCGCCAGGGCGTTCCGCTCGGAGGTGAGCTTGTCAATCGCATCCCCCAGCTGGTTGTCGATATCGGTCAGCTCGGAAATCTGCTGGGAGAGATCGTTCTGGAGATTCTCGAACTTGCCTATGGAATCCAGGTCGGCGGCCGCCTGCCTGGAAAGGTTCGCGTTGCCGTTCAGGATGTCCAGCACCCTGTTGTGCTGAACGGAAATCGCCTCCTGCGCGCGCCTTATGCCCTCGGAGATGACGACCTTGAACTCGAGGAGCCGCTGGCTGTGCGAGTTGAAGATGGAATTGAGTTCGGAGTAGATTTCCTCAAGGTTCTCGAGAATGGCGCCTTCTCCTCCCGCTTCCAGGTTCTCAGCCATTTTTGCCTCCGAAAAAGAAACCTCAGTCCGCGCACCGCTCTGATGCGATAAAGACATTAGAATTCAGGCGGCTCCGGGATTCAAGGATTTTCCAGAACAAATCGGCATGCGGATTATCCGGGATAAAAAAAACGAAAAATCGGATAGAATGAATGTTTTCCGGTTGGATTTAACCCGGGAGGGCGCATTGGACATCATACAGAGCGAAATCGACGCGAAAAGCGACGAGTTCAGGCGCAACCTCGATCACTGGTCGAGGGAGATTGAGAGGCTCAGACAGGCGCTTGCGCGCACTGCCGGCGGCGGACCCGCGGAATCCAGGGAAAGGCAGAAGTCGCTGGGCAAACTGTCGGTCCGCGAGCGCATAGAGCACCTGCTCGATCCCGAAACTCCCTTCCTGGAGCTGAGCCCCCTTGCCGCCTTCGAGATGTACGACGAAGAGGCGCCGGCCGGCGGCATAGTCACCGGAATCGGCATGGTCTCCGGCAGGGAGGCGATGATTATCGCTAACGACCCGTCCGTGAAGGGCGGCACCTATTTTCCGGTGACTCTCAAGAAGCACCTCAGGGCCCAGGAAATCGCGCGGGAGAACAGGCTTCCCTGCGTGTACCTCGTGGATTCGGGCGGACTGTACCTGCCGCTACAGGATGGGAGCTTTCCGGACAGGGAGGGATTCGGCAGGATTTTCTTCAACCAGTCCCGGATGTCCGCGGAGGGGATCCCCCAGATTGCGGTCGTGCTCGGCATGTGCACGGCAGGCGGCGCATACATCCCGGCCATGAGCGACGAGGTGGTCATCGTGAGGGGCCAGGGCACGATTTTCATCGGAGGCCCGCCGCTCGTGAAGGCCGCCACGGGCATCGACGTTGACGCCGAGGAGCTGGGCGGCGCGGACGTGCATTGCAGGGTTTCGGGTGTTTCCGACCACCTGGCCGAGGACGAGAGGCACGCCCTCCACGTGGCCAGGAACATAGTCGAGAACATCGGCATGCCGAAGAAGACCGACCTGCCGCTCGCAAGGCCTGAGAATCCCGCGTACGATCCCGCGGAAATCCCGGGCATCCTTCCGTCGGACCCGAGGAAGCCGTTCGAAATCAAGGAGATCATCGCGAGAATCACGGACGGGAGCAGGTTCCACGAGTTCAAGGCCCTGTATGGCAGGACGCTGGTCACCGGATTCGCGAGAATTTCCGGATATCCGGTCGGGATACTCGCTAACAACGGCGTGCTCTACCCGGAAAGCGCGCTCAAGGGGGCCCATTTCGTTTCCATGTGCTCGATAAGGAAGTTCCCGATAGTCTTCCTCCAGAACATCACGGGATTCATCATCGGCAAGCAGTACGAAGCCGGCGGAATCGCCAAGGACGGGGCAAAAATGGTCCATGCCGTGGCGAACGCGCAGGTCCCGAAGTTCACGGTGATTGTCGGCGGATCGCACGGCGCCGGCAACTACGGCATGTGCGGCCGCGCATACGACCCGCGGCTGCTGTTCACCTGGCCGTCCGCGAGGACCTGCGTCATGGGCGCCGACCAGGCAGCGGACGTGCTCACGTCCGTGAAGGTGAACCAGATGAAGAGGCTCGGCAAGGCGATGACCGCCGCCGAGCTCGAGGGCTTCAGGAAACCGATACTCGAGAAGTACGCCAGGGAGGCGAGCCCCTACTATTCGACGGCCAGGCTCTGGGACGACGGGATTCTCGCCCCGGCGGACACGAGAAGCGCCCTAGCCCTGGGCATCTCGATGTCCCTCAACGCGCCGGTGCCGGACCACAGGATGGGCGTGATAAGGATGTGACCGGCCGGAGGGAGCACCTATGCGCGAATACGAGACGATTGAATCCGCGAAATCCGGGGCCGTGCTGGCGATACGCCTGAACAGGCCTGAGATTCACAATGCCATCGATGATCGGATGATTTCCGAGCTTACGGAGGCCTTCAAATCCGCGGCCGAAGATGCCTCGGTAAGGGTCGTAATCCTCGCTGCGAACGGGAAATCCTTCTGCGTGGGCGCGGACCTGAACTGGATGGCGCGCATGGCCGATGCGCCCGGCGAGGCTAACATCGAGGACGCGAGGAAGCTCGCAGCGATGCTCCGGGCGGTGCGCGAATGCGCGAAACCCGTGATAGCGAGGGTCCACGGACTGACGGTGGGCGGCGGAAACGGGCTCGTCGCCGCGTGCGACCTCGCAGTGGGATCGACCGATGCGGCCTTCAGGGTGGCCGAGACGAGGCTCGGGATTGTCCCGGCGGTGATTTCGCCGTACCTGCTCAGGAAAATCGGCGACCGCGCGTGCAGGGAGATCTTCTTCACCGCAAGGAACTTCAGCGCGGCCGAGGCGGCGGCGTTCGGCCTCATCAACAAGGCGGTCCCGCCCTCCGAGCTCGACCGGGAGGTCGAGTCGCTGGCAGAGAGCCTGCTCCGAAGCGGGCCCATGGCCCTGTCGGCCGCGAAGGAGCTCCTCCTGCGGGTCGGGTCCATGGACGAGGACGAGGCGGGCGAATACACGGCCCGGATGATTGCCGACCTCCGCAGCTCCCCGGAGGGGAGGGAGGGAATCAGGGCTTTTCTGGAGAAGAGGGACCCGTCCTGGGTCGGGAAGAAGAAGTGAAGAGGGTTCTGGTAGCAAACAGGGGCGAGATCGCCGTCAGAATCATGAAGGCCCTCGACGAGATGGGCATTGAGAGCGTCGCCGTCTTCTCCGCCGCCGACGCCGAAGCCCTTCACGTGCGCATGGCGTCGAAGGCGGTATACATCGGCGAATCCTCCCCGGCGGCGAGCTACCTGAACGCCAAATCGCTCGTTGGGAAGGCGCTGGAGGTCCGGGCCGACGCAATCCATCCCGGATACGGATTCCTCTCCGAGAGCCCGGAATTCGCGCGGCTCTGCGCCGGAGCGGGAATCGCCTTCATAGGCCCGGGGCACGAAGTCCTGGCGCGCGTATCCGACAAGTGGGCGATGAAGGGATTCGCGAAGGCGGCTGGATTCCCCGTGACAGAGGGCATGGGACCGCTGGCCTCGGCGGAGGACGCGGCAGAAGCGGCAGGGAAGCTCGGATGCCCTGTGATTATGAAAGCCTCCCGCGGCGGAGGCGGGAGAGGCATCCGCGTCGCCCGGTCTCCGGCCGAGGCGTCGGCCGCATTCGAGTCCTGCGCGGACGAATCCGGGGTCCGGTCGGGAGGGGGAGTCATCTATGCCGAGAAGTACCTCGAGCGCGCCCGCCACGTCGAGGTCCAGATCCTCTCGGATGGCCGCGGGACGGTGATACACCTCGGGGACCGCGAATGTTCCGTGCAGAGAAGGCACCAGAAACTCGTGGAGGAGGCGCCGGCCCCGGGGATTGATCCGAAGATTGCGGAAGCGATTCGCAGGGCTGCGGTCGGGATTATGCGCATGGCAGGGTACGTGAACGCCGGCACGGTCGAGTTCCTCCTGGACGGCTCGGGGGCGTTCAGTTTCATGGAGATAAATCCCAGGCTGCAGGTGGAGCATCCGGTGACCGAGCTCGTCACGGGAGTGGACCTCGTGAAGCGCCAGGTGGAAATCGCATCCGGCGCGCCGCTGGCGGCGGAACCCGTTGAAATCCGGGGCAACGCCGTGGAATGCAGGATATGCGCCGAGGATCCGGCGGCCGACTTCAGGCCCTCCTCGGGGAGGATTCTCCTCTGGAGCCAGCCTTCCGGGCCGGGAGTGCGCGTTGACGCCGGTGTCGATTCCGGCAGCACGGTCCCGCCCGAATACGATTCGCTCATCGCCAAGGTCATCTGCCACGGGTCATCGCGCGGGGAGGCGCTGGCGAGGATGGAGCATGCCTTGAGGAACGTGAAGGCGGCCGGCGTCCCGACCACGGCCGAAGCCCTTCGCATGGTAATCGGCAATCCCTCGTTCAAGGCCGGGGGCATGGATGCCTTGCAGGCGCGCACCATCCTCGCGGACTTCAGGCCGGAGGCGGGATTCGTCTGGGAGGCGCTCGCCGCCGCTGCGCTAATCGAGGAGGAGGAGGGGCAGGTTCCGGACAGGGTGAACGGCAACGGCCAGTTCCTTTCCCCGTGGAAGGCGCTCGGGAAATGGAGGCTTGGAAGGAGGCCGGAATAGCAGTGCGGTACGCCTATCTGGAATCGGGCAGGCTCTGCGAGATCAGCGTCAGGAAATCCGGGGGCGCCTACGTGGTGACGGCCCTGGGCGAGACGAGGACCGTGTCCCTGCGGCGGATATCCGAATCATCGGCGGTGCTCGATTCGGGCGGCCGGATGTTCGCGGTGGACGTCGTGCAGGACGGGGGCGTGAAGTACGTCATCGTCGAGGGCAAGACGTTCCGCATGGAGAAGGCCGGCGCGGGCCGCAGGACGGCTCCCGCCGGGGAGACGTTCAGGCCGGGAAAACACAGGCTGAACGCCCCTCTTCCGGGACGCGTGGCTTCGGTCAGGGTTTCAGCCGGCGACAGCGTGAAGAAGGGCCAGGTCCTGGTCACTCTCGAGGCCATGAAGATGGAGAACTCGGTAGTCGCGCCCGTGGACTCGGTGGTCTCCGAGCTGTTCGTGTCGCGGGACGACCTCGTGGAGGGCGGCGCGCCGCTGCTGACGTTCGAGGTCGGGGCGCAAGCGTGATTTGTACGCATTCCCGCATCCCGCCGCGGCGCCGGCATTCCATCCTGCGGGATTTATGCCCCTTTAATCGCATCCTCCCATCTGCTATCATCTTTCACGTCCGGACCGTCGGATGTGCGGACAAGATTGAAAGGCTATCAGATGCTGAACAGGGAAGACGTCGAGAAAGCGCTCGACACAATCAGGCCCGCGCTCAGGGCCGACGGCGGCAACGTGGAGCTGGTCAAGGTCGACGGCAACGACGTGCACCTCAAGCTCGTCGGCGCCTGCGCCGGCTGACCCGGAGCCCAGATGACGCTCAGGACGGGCGTCGAAAGGGTCCTGAAGGCCAAGCTGCCGGGCTTGGGCAAGGTAGTGCCGGTCTGAGTCAGAAGACTTAAGTGGGCTTCTATCTAGGAATAGACGTCGGATCCATAAGCACCTGCTCCGCTCTGCTCGACGGCTGCGGGAAGCTGGCGTTCGCCAGCTGGGAGCGCTCTCGGGGCAGACCGATTGACTCGGTCAAATCCGCGCTCAAGCAGATTAGGGAATACTTCGACGGGGCTCCCGACATCGCCGCCACCGGGACGACCGGGTCAGGCAGGGAGCTTGCCGCGGCCCTCATCGGGGCGGACGTGGTCAAGAACGAGATAACCGCGCACGCCCTGGCCGCCATCGACTACATGCCGGACGTGAGGACCGTGCTCGAGATTGGCGGCCAGGACTCAAAGATAATCATCATCCGCGACGGGGTGGTCGTCGATTTCGCCATGAACACAATCTGCGCCGCCGGGACCGGGTCGTTTCTCGACCACCAGGCGCACAGGCTCAACGTTCCCATCGAGGAGTTCGGCAGCCATGCGCTCAGGGCGGACATGCCGTTGAACATCACCGGCAGATGCACGGTGTTCGCCGAGTCTGATTTGATACACAAGCAGCAGCTCGGGCACAGCAAGGAGAACCTAATCGCCGGGTTGTGCAGGGCGCTCGTTGAGAACTATCTTGGCGGCGTCGGCAAGGACAAGGACATAAAGCCGCCGATTATCTTCCAGGGGGGCGTGGCGGCGAACGTCGGCATCGTGAAGGCGTTCAGGGATCTCCTGGGGCAGGAAATCATCATACCGCCCCGGTTCGAGTGCATGGGCGCGGTCGGAGCCGCGCTGCTGGCCGCGGAGGCGGGCCCGTCCGCCGGAGGGGAGTCCGCGTTCAGGGGTTTCACTGTATCGGAAGAGAGCATCGGGCTCAGGAGCTTCAACTGCGGATGCTGCACCAACAACTGCGAGATAACCGAGGTCGTCTCAGGGAAGCAGGTGCTGGGCAGGTGGGGCGGCCGATGCCCGCGATGGACCGGCAGACCGGAAGCCGCGGAGGCGGTCAGGCCGTGCTGAGAGTCGGAATTCCCAGGACGCTTCATTACTTCTATCTCGGAAGGCGGTGGGAGGCTCTGCTCAGGGGGCTCGGCTGCGAGGTCGTTGTTTCGCCGCCGACGGACAGGGTAGTGTTCGAGAAGGGGGCGTCGCTTAGCCTTCGCGACATCTGTCTGCCGGTCAAGGCGTTCTTCGGCCACGTGGACTGGCTCGACCGGCGATGCGACAGAATCTTCGTGCCCCGGCTCGTCTCGGTGCACCCTTCCCGGTACTACTGCCCCAAATTCCTGGCCCTTCCCGACCTGGCGGCAGCGGTCGCGCCTCCGGAAAAAGTGCTCAGCGTCGAAATCAACGCGAAGAAGGCCGGAGGATCCGCCGAGCGGGCATACGCCGCCCTGGGAAGGATGCTTGGCGCGGGCGGGGACGCAATCCGCGCCGCCATCGCGGCCGCGGCGGCCGCCGGATCGGGCGGCGGGGCGGGGGAGTCCGCCCGCGGGGGGGCGGCGGCAGGCTCCGGCTCGTTCCGCATCGCGGTGCTGGGCCACCCCTACCTGACCATGGACGGCTTCCTTTCGTCCGGGATTGCGAAGTGGTTCTCGGACCGGGGTGCGCGCGTTATTCTATACGACGAAATCCCAGCCGATGCGGCTTCGCGCGCGGGAAACGGGCTGTTCAGGGAAATCTACTGGGAAAGCGCGTTCGAAATCCACAGGGCCGGGGCCGCGATTGTCGATTCCGGGCTCGCGGACGGAATCGCCGTGCTTTCGGCGTTCGGGTGCGGCCCTGATTCATTCGTCTCCGACCTGACCGCCCGGATGGCGAGGGAGGCCGGGCTGCCGGTCTTGAGCCTCATGCTGGACGAGCATTCCTCGATCGTCGGCGTGGAGACGAGGCTCGAGGCGTTCATGGACATGATTGCGATGAGATTACGGAGGGCCGGGAAGTGAAGGTGACCTATCCGCACGTGGGCGACCTCACTCTCGCCCTGAGGAGCATGTTCGGGAACCTCGGGATAGACGTCGTCCCGCCGCCTCCGCCAGGCATGAAGGTGCTCAAGACAGGGGCGATTCACAGCCCGGAGACCGCGTGCCTCCCGTACAAGCACGTGCTCGGAGAGCTCATCCTGGGCCTCGAAGCCGGTGCGGACACGCTCATGCTGCTCGGCGGAAGGGGGCCTTGCAGGTTCGGTTTCTACGACGTGATGCAGAACGAGGCCCTGAAGGCGCTCGGATACTCGTTCAATCTGGTTTCCACGGACAATCCGGACACGCTCAGGAACCTCGTGCGGGAATTCGCCGCAGTGTCTCCCCGGAATTCCCTCAGGGGGATAGCCTGGGAGGTGTACCTGTTCTTCCGCCGTGTGGAGGCCATGGACATGGTGCACAGGACATACGACCGCATCGTGCCCCGGAATCTCGAGTCTGCAGGGAGGATCATGGCGGCGGAGAAGGAGCGGATCGCGGCCACGACCACGCTCCGCGGACTGATCGCGGCGAGGAAGACGGCTAAGGATGTAATCGAATCAATCGCCCCGGCAAGCGCCGGGAGGCCCCTGCGCGTTGGGATAGTGGGTGAATTCTACACGGTGCTCGATCCGGACACGAACTTCCACGTTGAGAGGGCGGTCAAGTCGTTCGGCGCATCCGTGGAGCGGGGCGTATGGCTTTCCACCTGGCTCAACGACAGGCTCGGGTTCATGCCGTTCACGCGGAGCGACAGGAAGCGCTGCAAGAGGATTGCGCGCCCGTACCTCGGCTTCTCGCCGGGCGGCGAATGCGTGGTTTCCATAGCCAAGGTGATTGAATACGCGCGCGAGGGAATCGACGGCGTGATTCACCTCCTCCCGTTCACGTGCATGCCCGAGCTCGTTGCCGCGACGATTCTCGGGAGGGTGAGGAAGGACTTCGACATCCCGATGCTCGAGCTCACCATAGACGAGCACACCGACGGCACGGCGGTCCGGACCCGTCTCGAGGCGTTCATGGACACGCTCGCATGGAGGAGAAGGCGGCGGCTGGACGCGCCGAAGGAGGCGTTCCCGAAGACATGATGACTATACGCCGCGGGTGGATTGAAAAAATCCGCGCTTCCCGGCTCTTTCCGCGCGGATTTTTGGGTGAGTGAAGGGGCTCGAACCCTCGACCTCCAGATCCACAGTCTGGCGCTCTAACCAATTGAGCTACACTCACCGTTCTGGAAGGCTACTTCTCCCTGAAGATCGGGATGATCTCTATCTTCTTCTCCAGGATTTCCCGAAGCGCGGTCTCAATGAGGTTGTCAAACTTGCCCTCGACCATTTTCGGGTCGCCCCTCATGAGTTCCACAACCCGCTTCTGGAGGAGCGCCGTGAGCTTGAAAGTCCCGCCCACGATGGCCGACGCCTTCATGAGATCGCTCGTCTTCATTCATACCTCCGGTGTTGTCCCAGGTTTCAAAAAGAAAAAAGATAAACCAACAATATTATCTGAATCCAATCTGCAAAGTCAACTGGAAAACGGCCGGCGATGCGAGGGCCGGGTCGGCCGGCGCCTGGCGCGGGGTTTTGGAAAGACTTGCAAGATGGAACTGCCGCGCTTCCCGGTTGTCATGTCGACGGGGAGCCAGGGGTATTCATTGAGGCGGGATGTGCAGAAGAGGCGGCGGGAACAGGTGGGAGTCAAGATGTGTCCAGAC
>DYIT01000128.1 GCA_020723505.1 Candidatus Kuenenia stuttgartensis | reverse complement strand
CTGCCGATTTTTGCGAGTTGTCGACGCTTCGCGTCACGAAATTTCATGAATAAACGGGGTTAATTGACAGGGTCCGGGCTTCGCAGCATGTATTTCAAGGACATGGAATCATAAGCAAGGCGGGAGTAGTTCTCCCTCCACCAGAGCTTCCACTTCTCCGGGTCCGGACCGAAACCCGTCTTGAAATTCCTCTCCAGCGCCCCGGCCGCCAGAATTCTCGAATCGACGTCAGGCCCGGCGGCGTTCCTTGCAGGGGGCCTGAATCCCCTTGCCGGCCCCGGGTCGAGAGCGGCAATGAGCCCTGCTGCGGCTCCCTTGAATCCGCAATCCAGAAGGAAAGCCTCGATGTACGGGTCGCCGTCTCCGACCCTCGCGACGACCGGCGCGGCCCGCCTGTCCCCGATTGCGCAGAGCAAATGCGCATATGCCCTCGCATGGTGGATGCGATCCGGTTTCCCGCAGGATGAGTCCAGCGCCTCAATCAGCCCCTTTGCCGCGGAAGAGCCGGAATCCAGGAGCCTCTTCTTCGCCGCCTGAATGCTTCTCACCCCCGCGTCCGAACCGGCAGGCGGATCGAGGTCCAGGCCCTCGGCGATGGCCAGCGTCTCGTCCTCGCAGGACTCGAGGATCCAGATTTGATACGTGCAGGACAGGGGCGGCCAGAACATCATGGCGAGGGACGCCGCCAGAACCCCCGCGGCCGCAGGCACCGCGAGAATCCTTAACGTCCCCAGCCCCCGGCGGGGAAGCCGGACGCATTCCGGCGCAGAATCGGGCATCCGTATCCCTTCAACATGCAACGCGGCTGATTCTACTCCCGGAAAGCGCATGCTTCAACATAACCAGGACGAGCCGGGTTGAAACAAAAGGCTCGTCCTGGTTATATCACGCGCTTCGCGCGTGCCCTGACGCAATGCACTCGACCTCGACGGCATTCCTCTTCATCCCATAACCCGGACGAGCCGACAATAAACATGTGCCGTCACCGGCTCGTCTTGGACTTTGGACGTTGGACTTTCGGCTTTTGGACTGGTAACCACTGATGGTAAACTCGAGCATCTTTCGAATCACCGGTTCTGCCGGACGCATGCCGCGGGGAAAGGCAGAACCCGCATTGGGAGACTGAACCTGGCGACGCTCGACATCGGTTGCGGAACGCGGAAGACGCCCGGGGCGCTCGGAATCGACTTGAGGCCCCTTCCGGGCGTGGATGCAATCGCTGACTTCGACGGCGCCGGGCTTCCTTTCGCCGAGTCCTCGTTCGACATGATAATAGCCTCCGACGTGATAGAGCATTCGAAGAACGTGGTGCGCCTCATGGAGGAAATCCACCGGGTCGGCAGGGACGGATGCCCGGTCCATATACGGGTCCCGTTCTTCGCCGGGCAGCCCCTGCATGACGACCCGACCCACGAGCGCGGGTTCACTCACAAGTCCTTCGACTATTTCTGCCCGGGCAGGTCGTACTATTCCTACGGATATACGAAGGCCGCGTTCTCCGTCGAAAGCGTCCGGTACGAGGCCGACCACGTCCGGCCGAACCCGCTCGACAGGCTTCTTGTCTCGCTCTGCGACAGGCACAAGGACGTCTACGAGCGCAGGTTCGCCTTCATCTATCCGGTTAGTTCCATAAGCTTCGTCCTCAGGGTTTTGAAGCCCGCGAGCCCAGCGCAGCAGGATTATCAATAAGTTCGGAATGGCATTTGCCAGGCCATGGTTCTCAGACACTGACAACGCTGAAGAAAGGCTGACTTCGCTGAAGAATTCCTGCTGATTGACATAATCCGATTAAAGCTTTTCACGGGGGGTGGTTTTCCTCTTTTTCCCCTCAGAATCAGGCAAATCAGAAAGAAATCAGGTTAATCAGGATCGAAAGCGATGGTATTCTAGCGCAGTGGGATTAACCAGGAGCCTGCCCATGGCAAACGGAAGCAGGGAAGCGTACGACTCCGCGCTCAAGTCCGCAGTCGCGGACCTCGGTGCCAAGGGGATTGAGGATGCCGCGCGGAAGGCGGGATGCGCCGTGCGGGAAGGAGAGGTCCTCGTTCCGCTCCTCGACAGGACGTTCCGGGTGTCGAACGGCGGGCTCGAGGCCCGCGACGCGGTTTCAGGCGCGCCTGCGGCCATGATCGAGCATATCCTCATGGTCCATTATCTCGCAGCCGCCGACGGGTCCGATGTGTCCCGCGAAGAGACGAGCTTCAGGGAAATACCGGGCGGGGCGTTCTACGACTCCGTGTTCAGGGCGCACTCCGTGGTTCCGCTCGCGAGTAGGTTCCGGAACGACGGCGCGGCGTTCGAGAAGGCCTGCCTTGCCATCGGCGCGGAGAGGCTCGTGCGGGGCGGCTATGCCATGCGGTTCCTGGCTTTGCCGCGCGTTCCGGTCACGTGCACATACTGGCCGGGGGAGGATGAGATGCCTGCCGGAGCGGGAATCGTGTTCAGCAAATCCGTCTCCTCCTACCTGCCTGCGGAGGACGTGGCAGTGCTGGGGGAGTATATCGCGCACAGGATAATCGCCTGCGCGGGAAAGACGGGCGGAGAACCTGCCTCGCTCTACGAGTACGATTAGTAAGTGACTATTTAGTCTCCGCCGCCTTGGGTTCCGCGGGTTTCGCTTCCGCGGGCTTCTCAGCCGCCTTTGCCGGGGCTTTTTCCTCCTTGGCCGGCTTGGCGGCGGCAGGCTTGGCATCTGCCGGCTTTCCCGCGGGCTTGGCTGCCGCTGCGGGCTTGGCTGCCGCTCCGGGCTTGGCTCCGGGCTTGGCTCCCTTGGTCTCCTCGGTCTTGGCCGGGGGACCCTTGATTACTCTCGGCGTCTTCGCCGTCTGCACGATGACGAATCCGTTCCTGTGCCCGGGCACGGCGCCCCTTATAAAGATGACGTTGTTTTCGACGTCGACCCTCGCGACGACCTGGTTCTTCATCGTCACTCTTTCGGCGCCCATGTGGCCCGCCATCGGTTTTCCCTTGTTGACCTCCGCGGGCCAGGTATGGTGGCCTATTGCGCCCGCATGCCGCATGAACTCGTGCGTCCCGTGAGTGGCGTTGGGGCCGCTCATGTGGTAGCGCTTGAAGACGCCGGCGAATCCGCGCCCTTTCGAAGTGCCAATTACGTCCACGATGTCGCCTTCCTTGAACAGGTCCGCCTTGAGCTCCTGTCCGAGGCTGTACTTGTCAATCTCCGCGGCAGGCACCCGGACATCCCTCAAGTACCTCTTCGGCGCGACGTTCGAAGCCTTGAAATGGCCGGCAGCAGGCATCTTCACGAGGCGCTGCCTGACGTCCAGGTATCCAATCTGGATGGATGCGATGCCTTCCTTCGCGGGTGTCTTCTTCTGCACGACGTAGCAGGGCCCCGCCTCGATGACCGTGACCGGGACGACGACCCCGGCCTCGGTGAACAGCTGGGTCATTCCGACCTTTCTTCCGAGCAGCTTAGCCATTTCATCACCTTCGATATCAGCCCGATTTCCGGAACTCAGGAAAAAGATTTATGCTAGCCTTTTAAAGGCGGGTGTCAAGGGAAAAAGGGCTTCGGGAACTCAGGAAGAGGTCGGGGAATCTTGAACCAGAACTCCGTATGAAACAGATACGCATCGCTTCATAAATAAGCATTTGTCTGTGCTCTTTTCGGCGCCAGACGCATCCCTGGTCGGTATGATCGACCGCGGGCTTACGCCCGCGGCTCTGCGTCGCAAGGACGCGTGTCACGGTTCACAGCCTACTGTTTACCGCTGACTCGACTCTCGACCCTGAACCCTCTACCCTTCCAATTGCATCTGACCTTGGACTTTGGGCTTTCGACTTCATCCCTCATCCCATCTGCGGTTCCCCCCCTCTCCCTACTTCCCTCCCCCCTCCTTCGGGGCCTCGCCGCCCTCCCCCTCCTTCTTCTCCCCGTCCCCCGGCTGCGAACCGCCCTCGCTCTTCCCGCCGCCCTGGCCGCCGCCTTCGCCTCCGGGCGCGTCTCCGCCTTCCTTGCCCTTGTCCCCGCCGGGCTCCTTGCCGCCCTCTTCCTTTTTCTCCCCGGCCCCTTCCTTCTTCTCCTCCTTCTTGTCGGCGCTGAAGAAGTCGGCGTCCTTGTCGAAGGCCTTGACGACCGTATCCCGTACCTCGAAGACCCTGAACTTGATTTCCGGCAGCGCGGCCATGCCCATCTGGCGCTCCCCGGAGTACATGAACGCGTAATGCTTGCCGTCCTTGGTCCCGAACCTCACCATGAGCTGGGACCCGTCGCTCTTCTGGAACCCGGCGCGCATGAAGTCCTTCTCGAACCCGTACGGCAGGAGCTGGCTCTCCGGGATGGAGGAGGATTTGCTCGACACGGCCATGGGCGGGGCCAGGTCGACGCCGGAAAGGTGCGTGACGAGGTTCGCGATTGCATCCACCTTGGCCTCGTCCACCTTCAGGAACTTCGCCTGCCCGCTGTCCGAGATTGTCTGGCGCGCCCATCCGCCGGTCCTGTTCCGGACGAAGATGTTCTCGATTTCGGTCCCGTCCTCCCGGACGACCCTGACTATGACCGCGTCGACGTCCGCGAGTTCGCAGTTCGTTATCGTGTACTCAATCCAGTCCTGGGCAGCGACGCCGAACGCGTGCGTCCCGGGCACCTCCCGGATGTCCTTGTCGCCCGCGAGCCTGAAATACGTGACTTCCTTGTCCTTTACCTTCTCGGCCTTGCCGACAGTGAAATCCGCGATGGCCTTCTGCGTCTTGTCGACCAGGGCCACCCTCACTCCCTCGCCCTTGCCGAGGCCGCACGCGGCGTCGTTCTTCTCGTTCCCCTCGATTACCTCGCCCATCTTGAGGTCCTTGATTTTCCGAAGAAGCTCCTCCACCTTCCTGGTGTCGACCGGATACCCGTGGTGCGAGGCCGCCGCCCAGATCTCCCTGCCGTAACGGGCGAAAACGAAATCCGAGACCTTGCGGGCGATGTTCATCTTCCCCGACGCGGACTCGATTGCCACCTGGTCCACCTCGTCCTCGAAGAACCCCTTCACGAGCGCGTCCTTCGACTCCTTCGCCTTCTCCCGGAAGTCGCGCTCCCCCTTGTTCACGTTCCCGAAACGCCACTCGTCGAGCACGAAGACCCGCAGGAACCTCTTCGTTTCCGTGCCGGTCTCCATGCCCAGAGCCTTGGTTATCGCAATCTGGAAGGACGACCTCATCTCCGGAAGGTACGCGTAGTACTTGTCATCGGCGGCACCGCCGGAGTCCTTGTCCTTGCCCGGGGCCTTGGGCGAGGCCGCCTTGCCGAAGTGGACCAGCGTCTCGCTCTTGTCGTCCATGAAGGCGCGTATCGCCAGCACGGGCTTGTCGAAGCCGTACTTCTTCTTCTGTTCGAGCGGCACCTCCTCCTCGGTGACCGGCCTCCCGCCCTCGTTCCGCGTCACTTCCTGGACGTCCATGGGTTCGGCGACGTCCGTGGCCCTAATCGACGCGAGACTCCTGATGAACGAATCGACGTCCGATTCGCTCGTCTTCAGGAACTGCATCTCCCTGCCGGGAACGGCCTTCTCAATCCGCCACTCGAACTCGTCCTCCTTCTTCTTGTCCTTTTCCTTGTCCTTCCCGCCTTCGTCCGGCGCGGGTTCCTTCTTCCTCCTTACGAGGACCGTAACGCCCTTCTCGGTCTCGATCTCCAAGCGCGTGAGCTCCTTGAACTCGAGCTCCGTGACCTTAAGGTCCACCCAGTGCGACCTGAGCGCCGTAACCGAATGGGACCCGGGCACCTTGCGCACCTCGGCGGAGTCCGCGAGCCTGACGTAGGTTGTGGAGTTGTCCTTCTCCTGGCCGCCGAACGAGCTGAAGTCGGGCATGGCGAAGTTCTGCTTTCCGAGGTGCAGTTCGGCCACCGCCTTGCCGTCGGCGTCCAGGAACTGCGCCACGTGCCTGGATTCCTCGTCGAGGCCGAACTTCGAGTAGAGCTCCGCGTTCGATCCCGCGGCCAGCCCCTTCTTGAGCTTCCTGACCTCGTCGAGGAGCGCGTCGACGTTCTTCTCGTCCGCGTCGCAGTTCCACGCCGATTCCACGAACCAGCGGTCCTTCTCCCGCTCGCCTTCCTTGACGGACCTCCGGACGAGATCGGCCTTCTCCTTCCCGGACCGGATTGAGATTTTCCTCACCTTGTCCACGTGGAAGTCCGCGAGCAGCAGCGCGTCCGCCTCCGCGGCCTCGCCCTCGGTCACGGCTGCGGGTTTCGTCGCGAAATACAGGAGGGCCGCCGCAGCCAGCACGACGGCCTGCACGATTATCAGCCTCAAGTTCATCTGAAACCTCCATATCCGGGACAAGCCGGATCTGGCGGGGATTGGACGCCGGGACAGCGACCGTTCCGCACCAAGACAATTCTCTCACGGAGACACGGAGTCTCCGTGAGAGATATTACACGGGCTTCGCCGGGCCGCCGCCAGGCGCCGGGCCGATTCCGGCGTCCCGGGCCTTCCTGCTCCCGGCAATGGCCTTCAGGAACACGGATTTCTCGAACCTCCTGAGCGCGAAAGCCGCCGCGCCCATGAACACGACGAAGGCCGCCGGTCCGACGATGAGGATGAACATGTAGGCGCCCTTGTTGTCCTTGTCGTATTCGAGCGGCCTGGGGTCGAACCCCTTGGCCTTGATTTTCGAGAGCGTCTCGTCAGTGCACAGCCACTCGAGGATGTTCTCCAGGAGATCGACGTTCGGCTTGTAGGGGAGCGCGAGGTCCGAGAAGAGCCCCGAGTCCCCGATTACGAGGACCCTCGTATCCGGGCTGCGGTCCAGGGTCTTCGGCTTCTTCTTCCCCTTGTCCGGCTCCTTGGGGGGCTCGGGCTTGTCCGCGTCCTTCTTCGGCTCGGGATCCGGCGCCTCCTTGCCCGCGAAGAAGCTCTTGAACCCGCCCTCGAGGAGCGAGATTATCGCGTACTTGCGCCCTTCGGCGTTCTTCTCCTTCTGGTTCTTCTCGGGCTCGAGGGTCTGGTTCTCGATGCTCGACTCGATTATCACCGGCCCCTGGAGGTCGAGCTTCCACCCCTTGCTCGATGACGTGATTACGTCCGCGTACTTGACGGCGTCCTGCGTCTTCCCGTCGAGCGAGGACTCCAGCGTCACGGCGAATATGAAGCCCACGTTGTCCAGCCGGTTCACGAACCCGAGCGACTTGCTGTAATTCTCGTGCTTGCTGAGGATTATGTAGGGGATTTTAATCTTCTCCCTCTTGAGGATGGGGATGCCCTCGACGATGATCTGCCTCGGAATCTCCCGGTAGGGGCAGTCCATGTCGAAGAGGATGTCCGAACCGACCTTCACCCCGTAATGCCCCAGCATGGGCTCAAGCCCGCTCTGGACCTTCATGAAAATCGCCGGCCCCCGCATCCACTGGCGCTGCGCCTTCTTCGGGTCGAAGACCTCCATGCAGAACACGGCCTTGCCGCCCCGCATGATGAACTGGTCGATTTCGTACCTGTGCCGCTCCGGGACCTCCTCCGGAGCCATCACGAAGAGGATGTCGACGTCGGAAGGAACCGGGCTGTCCTCGCCCAGGTCCACCGACCGCACGGAGTAGTCCTTCTTGAGGATGCTCTGGATTTGGGTGAAGCTGCCGTTCTGCCCGAATCCCTTCTCTTCGCCCGAGAAATAGAAGCCCACCTCCGGGATGTCGAAAACGAGGAGCTCCTTCAGAGCCTTCGTGAAGTGGTACTCGAGGTACGCGGGATCCATCACGTCGTTCACGACGCGCGTCTTGTCGAGGTAGCTTATCTTGACCGACGAGTAGAACTCCACCGCCGTGGGCGTCTCGTCGCTGAACACCGTGTGGCTCGAGACCACCACCCCCTCGGCCTCGAGCTTGTCCTTGATTTCCTTGGTGATTTCCTTCTTGCCGTCCCTCGGGTCCAGTACCTTGAGCACCATCCGGTTCTTGGAGTTGCGGACGTACTCGTCGAGCCTGTCGGTCACCCCCTGCTTCAGCGTCTCGAACTCGAGCCCGGGGGGGAAGCGGTCGTCGGTGACGTAGTACCTCACCGTGACCGTGTCCAGGAACCTTCCCGCGATTTCCTTCGAGAGCGGGTTGAGGGTGTAGACGTCGTTGTCCGTGAGGTCGATCCTGGCGAAATGGTTGACCGACGTCAGGTTCAGGAAAATGAGAATCAGGACCGTAAAGGCGGTCACCACCGCCGCATTAGCGAGGAATATCGCCCTGCTGGATGTCATTTTCGGCCCTCCGCCTCTAGGAATACTTGTGAATCTCGATTGTGAACCTGTTCAGCACCAGGAAAACGAGGATGACGGACGCGAAATAAACCAAGTCCTTCGTGTCCAGAACGCCCTTGGAAATGCTCTCGAAGTGCGGGATGAACCCGAGGAAGGCGCAGACCAGGTGGACGGTCTTGAATCCTCCCTCGTACAGCCACGAGAGCACGAAATCGAGCCCGATCAGGACGAACACGAAGTAGATTACGACCGTGAGGATGAAGGAGATAATCTGGTTGCGGGAGACCCCGGACACGAACACGCCGATTGCGACGTAGGCACCGGCCAGGAGCATGGTCCCCACGTAGCCGCCGGCCACAGGACCGGTATCGAGCCGGCCGATTGAACCCACGAAGAGGGTCAGGGGGAGCGTAAGGACCACGGGCACCAGCACGAACGACCATGCCGCGAGGAACTTGCCGAGCATGATTTCCGACTCGCGCATGGGGAGGGTCATGAGGATTTCCATGGTCCCCATCTTCCGCTCCTCGGACCACAGCCTCATGGTCAGCGGCGGGATGAGCGCGATGAACATGAACGGCATCAGCCTGAAGAGAAGCCGCATCTCGGCCTGGTTCCTCAGGAAGAAGTCCATGTCCCCCTCCTTGTAGAGGAAGAAGAGGAGATAGGAGAAGAGAAGGAAGACCGCGATGAAAATGTAGGCTATCGGCGACTTCCAGTAGCCGAGAAATTCGCGCTTCCAGATTATGAAGATGTTTCTCATTGATTCCTCCGGTCCGGATTCGTCTCCTACGACTCCGAGGTAAGCTTCTGGAAAATGCTCTCGAGCGTGACCCTTCGCCGGCTCAGGCTGGTCAGCCTGCGGCCGGAATCCCTGACCGCGTCGAAGATGGCTCCTCCCGCGTCCGCTCCGGAATCGGCCTTGACGAGGTACTTCCCTTCCCCGATGCCGCGAACCGACCTCACCTCGGGTATGGACCTCACCTTCTTCTCGGCCTGCTCGTCCGGCCCGCCGGCAAGGACGAACTCGTACTCCGCCTCCTTCGACATCCCGGCCTGCAGGTCCGAAAGCCTGCTGTCAGCCGCTATCCTGCCGTTGTGCATGATGAGCACCCTGTTGCATGCGGCCTCGACCTCGGCGAGGATGTGCGTCGACAGGATAATCGTCTTGTCCTTGGAAATCTCCTTGATGAGCTTCCTGATCTCGATTATCTGGTTCGGGTCCAGCCCGGAAGTCGGTTCGTCGAGAATGAGGAATTTCGGGTTGTGGATGAGCGCCTGAGCCAGGCCCACGCGCTGCCTGAATCCCTTGGAAAGCTCTCCTATCGCCTTCTTCATCACGTCCCTGATGCCGCACTTCTCGACTGTTTCGGATCTCAACTTTTCCCTGTCTGCCGAAGGGATGCCCCTGGCCGAGACGATGAAGTTTATATAATCGCTGACCTTCATCTCCTCGTAGAGCGGCGCGCTCTCGGGCAGGTAGCCGAGGACTTTACGGACTTCCAGGGGTTTCTTGACCACGTCCATCCCGTCAATGACGACGCGGCCCCCGTTGGGTGCGAGGAAGGTGGTCATAATCCGGATGGTCGTGGATTTGCCTGCGCCGTTCGGCCCGAGCAGGCCGACGATCTCCCCCTGCTCGATCTTGAACGAGACCCCGTCCACCGCGGTGACCGGGCCGTATTTCTTCACCAGGTTTTCGACCTCTATCATAGTCACCTCTGCAATATCATGCACCACGGCATGTTGCGTCGCCGGCCCGGCGCAGTCAAACCTCGCGCCGGACTAAATAGGACGAAAATGCTATGAAAAAACTCCCTTTGAAGCAAGGGTAATCCGCACCAATCCTGAAGCGATGCGCTTCGGGATTGGTGCGGATTACCCGGATGAGAACTCGAAGAACGCGAATACGGCGTGTATTGCCAGCACGAGCAGGGTTGCCCGGATCACCGCGGATGTTATTCCCGAATTCACCGACGAGGCCGACGGTTTCGGAGCCATGCCCCTGGACCAGGACACCGCAGCCACCCCCAGGGCCGTCGCGGCTGTCTTGGCCGCGAGCCAGTCCGTGCCCTTGTAGAACAGGCCGTCGCTCCTGAGCAGGCCGAAGAAATGGTGGCTCCAGAACATGGGCGAGGACTGCGGGTGCATGAAGACGTACACTATCATGGACGCGAACTGCGAAACGGCGAAACTCAGCGCAGTCAGGACCGGCACGCCGGCCAGGAAAGCCCACAGCATGTTCGCGTAGATGTATCTCGCCGGATCGGCGCCGAACGACCTGAGCGCGTCCGCCTGCTTCGCGTACACCCGCCCGCCCACGTCCGAAGCCGCCGCCGCGCCGCATCTGGCCGCCACGAGCAGGGCTACGAGCACAGGCACAATCAGCCTGTACTGGGCATAGCCGAGCGAGGCCAGGATGTCGTCGATGATTATCGGCTCGGTGAATCTCTTGAACGGGAAATACTCGAAGGTGAAATACGTAGTCACCACACCCGCAATCACGCCGGCAATCGCGATATAGGCGAGCGCGGACGGGAATGCGACCAGGGACAGGTACCTTAAGAAGAAGCGGAGCCCCCACGCGGGCGAGCGCCAGAGCGGCAGCAGCCTCCAGGGGAGCAGGGCGGCTTCGATGGCAGCGGAGGCCGTGGCGTCGAAGAAATCCGCCGCCCGCGACGCCGCCCTCCGGACCGCGCCGGGCGCCTTCGCATGCGCTGAAGCCGCATGCTCCTCCGATGCGGCGAACGCGTCGAGCTGCCCGAGCGTGACGGGGCTGAGCGTGCGGGATTGGGGATTGAGGAGCAGAACCAGGTCCGCGATGCCGCGGAAATACTCGTACTCGTGCGTCACGACCACGGCTGCCTTGCCGTACTCCTTGGCCGCGCGCCGGACCAGCCCCGCCACGACCCTGGACTGCCTCGGGTCCAGGCCCGAAGTCGGCTCGTCGAACAGGATGACGTCCGCGTCGAACGCCAGGGTCCTTGCCAAGGCCACCTTCTGCCTCTGGCCCTGCGAGGCCGACCCGAGCGGAATATCGAGGTCTATTTCCAGGTCCGCCGCGACTTTGTCCGCCCATGCCCTCCGTTCCCTCCCGGATTTCCCGGATTTCGAATGATCCGCGCCGAACCGGATGTTCTGGGAAGCGGTCAGATCATCGAAAAGCGCAAGTTCCTGGAAAACCATTCCTGCGGTGCCGCGTCTTCCCGTGGGGGAGTTCAATTCAATCTTCCCTGCGATCCCGAAGTTCCCGCCGCCTGCGTCGAGCAAGCCGCAGAGCGCTTTGAGGAGGAGCGTCTTCCCCGAACCGCTGGGGCCTGCAACCAGCGCCACCTGCCCGGGGTAGAGATTGAAATCCGCGCCCGAAAAGAGCGTTCTTCCGCCTGCCGTTATTCCGAACCCCTTGGCCGAAAGCAGAGGAGTCCGGTTGTCTTCTTTCGAAGCCAATGAAACCGCCGTGAAAACCGACGATCTGACGCACGGATGATACCAGCTTCCAGCGATAGTACGCCACATCGGTATGTTTTTAGTCAATGATCGAAAGTCGAAAGTCCAAGGGCGAACCGGCGGATGGATGGATGCGTAGGTGCGTAGATGGCCAGACAGACGGTGTCCGCCGCCCGCCACCGCACATTCGGCTTCGTGTCCGTCAAGTTCGGGAGGGATTGAATTTCAGCTGCTTGGAATATTTCTTGTCAAATCCGGGATATGATTGCGTTTTCGCGCCCACGAGGGAATTCCGGCGCGAAAACGCCAAAAGCCTCCGGGAGTTCCGGAGGCTTAAGTTGCTGCCGAATTGTCTGGTTGGTTCTGTTCACCTCCATTACATTCGAGTCAGCTTTACAACATTTCCTTCTTTATGCTTTTCCGGCTTTCGCCGGGTCGCATTCCGCACAGGGCAGGCCCCCGGGATACCCTGG
>DYIT01000127.1 GCA_020723505.1 Candidatus Kuenenia stuttgartensis | reverse complement strand
TGGCCGGGGGCAGGCCCATGACTCCGGATTATCGCCCGGATGCGTTGCGGTCTCCTTATCCCGGGTTCCTTCTTCTCTCTTCCCTTTTCTCTCTTCTCTTTCTCTTCCACCCGCGTCTTCATTCAGGGTATCGTCGCGTGCGGGGGCACGCTTGAACGAAAACCGGAATTTACCGTTTTCATTTGCTACAACGGGGCGAATATTGGAGAATCGATTTTCCCCCTGTTGTCATGTTCATTCGGGTTCTTTCATGCCGCACCGGTGCTTTTACCTGGCAGCCGCGGCGTCCGCCGTCCTCCTGGTCTCGCCGCTCGCGGCGCAGGACGGCGACCGCGCCTTTGGAGCCGTGGAGGAGTTCTTCCTCCGGAAGTTCGATCAGATGGAGAAGGATTTCCGGAACGGCAAATACGAGAAGGTGGTGAGCGCGGCGGAGGCAATCCTCGAGCTTCATCCCGGATTCAGCCGCGCGGCCGAGACCACGGAGCTGAAGCTCAAGGCCAAGGACAGGCTCGTGTGCAGGGACTACGTCCGGGGGACGACTGTCCTCGACAGGAGCGAGTGCATGGTCGGGGAGAAGGCGGCCGTCACGTTCCTGCTCAAGAACGTGCACACCGGCAGGATTGAAATCCACCTGGACCCCGAAGGAGCGTCGCCGTGGAAGGCGAGGAACCTGCCGTTCGCGCAGGCGCAGTTCAGGTTCGAGGAGCGGGGCTGTTTCGGGGAGGTGCTCACGGATTCGTGGAGCCATCCGGTCGAGGGCGTGGAGGGGCTCATCGAGCTCGACCCCGGGGAGACGTGGGAGCGCAGGTTCGTGCTGGACACGGGCGAAAGGGCGCCTCTCCGCGCTACGAAGAGGACGTACGAGATATCGGCCGTCATCCGTCCCGGCAAGATAACGGCGGGCGACAAGGTCATATACCGGCCGATAGCGGTCGAACCGGCCGTCTTGACAGTCTTTCCCTGCGGCTATAGAATTCTGAAGGCCGTTGCCGGGGCGGCGGTCGACCAGGCTCTAAGGGAAGAGCTTGCGGTGAACCTGTTCATCGCGGCCCATTTCATAACGGACCAGGAATATCCGGGCGTGCTAAGGAAGCTGGCGGATGCGGCCGCCGGGGATTTCGAGGACCCGCGCATGAAGCGCGCGGTGCTTGCCGCCGTCGCCGCCCTTACCGGCCGGAAGGTTCCGGACGACCCGGGGCTGTGGCAGAGGTGGTGGGAGGAGAACCGGGAGGAGCTCGGGAAGGGCCGGAACGGGTGACGTTTTCAGGGCGCAAAGATGCCGAGCAAGGGCGACAAGGACTTCGCCAAGGCCGCGCTTGACAGGAAGTTCGCCGAATCCGCGGACGTGCAGAGGGCTTTCAAGGAGCAGAAGAAGCTCGAGCAGGAGGGCGCCCTCACGACCGTGGACCAGGTCCTGATCGACCTCGGCATGTTGAATCCGCTCCAGGTGGAAATCATCCAGGACCAGCTGCAGCGCAAAATCGTCTACTGCCCGGGATGCACGGCGAAGTACAACATCTACAAGTTCTCGTCGGGCACGGGCGTGGAATGCAAGAAATGCGGCGAGAACATCGAGGTTCCGAGGAGCTATTCCGAAATCCAGGTGGACCTCGACCACAAGACCAAAGGCCCCGGGTTCGAGACCACGCCGTTCATCGACAAGGTCATCGGCGGGTACAAGATAATGGACGAGCTCGGGAAAGGGTCCATGGGCGTGGTGTTCAAGGCCAAGCAGCTTTCCCTGGACCGGACCGTGGCGCTGAAGGTGCTTCCCACGGAGCTCACGCGGCACAAGGAATACGTGAACCGGTTCCTCAAGGAGGCGAAGTCCGTAGGGAAGCTGCAGCATCCTAACATAATCCAGGTCTACGACATCGGGGAGACCGACGGCATCTATTTCTATTCCATGGAGTTCATCGAGGGAGAAAGCATCGCGAGCCTTCTCGACAAGTCGAAGAAGCCGCTGGACCTCGACTTCTGCCTCAGGGTGATGATGCAGATTGCGAAGGCGCTGTCGCACGCGCACAAGTTCGAGATCATCCACCGCGACGTGCGGCCCGAGAGCATACTAATCAACGAGGAGGGAATCGCTAAGCTGGCCGACCTGGGGCTGGTCAAGGACCTCGGCGACGCCCGCAACAGCCTGCCGGGGCTCGACTCGTCCTCGGGAACGCCCGCGTATCTCGCGCCGGAGCAGATAGCCAACGTGAAGAACGCCTCTCCGCTGTCGGACATCTATTCGCTGGGAGCGACCTTCTACCGCATGGTCGCGGGCAAGCCCCCGTTCACGGGGGCGAACGTGCTGCAGATAATGAAATCCATCCTCGACGACACGCCGGCGCCCCCGAAGGAGCTCAATTCCCAGATTCCCGAGGAAGTCCAGTCCGTAATCCTCAAGATGATGGCGCGGAACCCCGGGGAGAGGTATCAGACGGCCGAAGAGGTCGAGACGATTCTGGCCAGATACATAAAGGAGTCCGGCAGGCTCAAGGCCCAGAAGAAGTGGTCCATCACCGACAAGCTCAAGAGGTCGTGACGCAGCAGAGCTGAAACCCAAACGCTGCGAAAATCTCGGAGACCCGGCGAAGCCCCTTCGCGAACATCAAGGCGAAGCCGGGTCAACCACCAATAGCCAAATCCCAAAGAAATCTCGAAATTCCCGGCCATAGGGACCCAGATGCCGACAGCTTCTGACGACGGGGAGAGCACCAAACACGCACGCTTCCTTTGGCTGTTGGTTGTTGGGATTTCATCGGATGTTGGCCGTTGGATGTTGGCTGCCGGCTGTTGCCCGCCCCCCCTCGGCGTCTTCGGCGGTGAATCCTGCTCCCACAAGTCAAGTCCTGGTTTCAGGTTGACACTGCTTGCCTGGATTCCGGCTTTCGCCGGAATGACGGGGGGGATGATCGACCGCGGCCTGCCCTCCCCGCCTATGCCTCGAATCAATCAGACGTCCTTCGGTTGCGGCTCCGCGACCCAGGTTAATTTTATGTAGTGATTTCACCCCATCGGGCAACTATAATAAAATACAGTGCTGTTTTCGTTCCCTTCTTTTGAAGCGTCGGAGATGAGCAGTTACGCAAAGTGCATATGAGTCGGGCCTGTTTCCCGGGGCGGCGTCCGCCCCGGAACGCGGGCGGACAGCGCCCGGAAGGCCGACTCAACCTCCCGACAGCTTCCCGCCGCGCAATCCTCCCGCTGAGGCCCTGGCCACGCAGTAGGCGTCTTTCACCTGCAAAGGCCGTGTTTTCACCTGTTTTCGAGAGTCGGGGGTAAAGGAGAATCCATGAAGAGGTTGAACATCGGGCTCAAGGAAGTTCAGGGCGTATATGACGGGCCGGAGGGGAAGCTCTGGGAGCTCATCATGGGCGAGCAAATCCACATAGGCGGATTCATGGAGTCCATGGTGATGGCCAAGAAGGCCGGGATTAAGGAGGGGCAGAAAGTCCTCGACCTGTGCAGCGCGCTCGGCGGCGGCCTGCGCTTCCTGGTCAAGAACTTCAAGGTGCAGGGGTTCGGGCTCGACGGGACGAAGACCATGTTCGACGAGGCGAAGAAGAGGGCGCAGGCGGAGAAGGTCGCCGACAAAATCGAATTCAAGCTCGGGAACGTGCTCGACATCCCCTGGTCCGAAGGGACCTTCGACGTTGTCTGGGGCGAGGACGCGTGGTGCTACGTCACGGACAAGGACAAGCTCGTCCAGGGAGCCGCGAAGGTCCTCAAGAAGGGGGGGACGCTCGCGTTCTCGGACTGGATTGAAGGCCCAGCCGGCCTCACGGAAGCCGAAGCCGAGAGGGTGAACAAGTTCATGAAGTTCCCCTATATGGAATCCGGCAAGGGATACGAGGCGATTATCAAGAAGCACGGCCTGACCCTCAAATCATCCGAGGACCTCGGGCCTCATTTCGCCTCTTGCATCGATCTGTACATCCGCATGCTGTCCGAGCAGCTGACGTTCGACGCGCTGAGAATCATCGGGGACAACATGGAGATGTTCAAGGGCATGGGCGGAGAGATGGCGTTCATGGCGGACCTTGCGCGCAAGGGGAAGTTCAGCAGGGGGCGCTTCATCGCGGTCAAGTAATCTGGAGGATCCGCCGGGGGTGCGCAAACCGCGCCCCCGGCTGGTTCCGCATATGGACGAAATTTCAAAGCGAATCGAAGCTTTCGCCTCCGCCGAAGCCCATGCCCTGCGCGGGCACAGGGAGGCCGGCGGCAGGGTGGCGGCCTCGTTCTGCAGGCTGTTTCCTGCTTCGGTGGTGGCCGGAGCCGGCTACTGGCCGGTCAGGGTGCTGAAGGGCGCCACGGTCGCGGCCGAAAGCGCGGCCGAGCGGATCGTGAGGCCCGACACCTGCCCGTACTGCAAGTCGATACTCGGCAACTTCCTGGAAAAGACGTCGCTCCACGCGGAGGCGGACGCAATCGTCGGACTCATGACCTGCGACCAGATGAGGAGGACCGTGGAGAGGCTCTCGGCGGATCTCGGCCTTCCGGTGTTCCCGGTGCAGATGCCTGCCACGTGCACTCCCGAGGCGGAGGATTACTACGCGCAGGGGGTCGCGGGTGCCGCCGCGCAGCTTGCGGCCCATGCGGGAACGGAATTCGACGCTTACGCCGCGGCCGGCTTCGAGACGGAGCGCGCGTCGGCCGCGTCCAAGCTCAGGGGCATAATCGTCGAGAGCCTCGCCGGTCCCCTCGCCGTGCACAGGCTTTGTTCCCTGTTCGCATGGGCGAGGCCCGGCGCGTTCTCGGAGTTCCTCGACGTTCTCCTGCCGGAGCTCGACGGCAGGCGTCCCGGCGTCGAGGTAATCGTGGTCGGCGGATGCACGTGCGAGGAGGACGACGCCGTCGTATGCGCGGTGGACGATTTCAAAGCCGGAATGATTCCGCTCACATGCACCGGGCTCAACATGCTGGAGGATTCCTGCATGGACCCGGATCCCGGCGACGGATTCATCGACGCTGCCGCCAGGGCGGCCTTCCGGTCCCCGGCCTGCATAAGGAGGAGGCCGAACTCCGAGGTTTACGAGAGGATTGGCGGGATTCTGAAGGAGCGCCGGGCCGCGGGGATAATACTCAAGACGCTGCCGTTCTGCGACCTGTGGTTCACGGAGAAGGAGCGGATGAAGAGGACTTTCGGCGTGCCCGTGCTCGCGGTGGAGACGGGATTCGGCGAGGGGATTAGGAACGGGATATCCGTGAGAATCGAGGCTTTCCTGGAGACGCTCGCATGATTGACCGGCCGTCCAGGATAACGTCGGGCGAATGGGAGTCGCTGATGCCCGGGGTGCCGGAGGAATACAGGGAGCGGTGCACGTTCCTGAAGCCCCTGGTGCCCGGCGGGGTGCGCTACCTCTTCAGCATGCACGAGTACTCCTGCCGCGGGGACACGCTCCTTCGCAGGCTCAAGTTCGACTCCGGCCTCGCTTCCCTCAGGCTATGGGCGTTCCTTTTCAGCGAGAAGGACAGGCTGTTCCTCGCGAAGGAGAAGGGGTGGAAGATATTCGCGGCGATGAAGGACCTTGGCCAGGTGCCGATAATCGCGTACGCCGCGCCGAAATCGCTGACGTTCTACGCGGACGAGCTGTGGTGGGCGCCGTGCTTCAGCGAGGAGCCCCATCTGCTCGACGCGGCAGCCGAGCTCGGGGCCACGGAGGAGCTCTGCTACGTGCGGGCGGCCCTGGGGGCGTACAAGACGCTGGATTATTTCCCGAAGCCGGACCTGTCGTTCGCGGGCGTCGGCGCATGCTGCGACGACTTCTCGGCGGTGATGCAGCTCATCGAATGGCAGGGGAACCCCATCCACTGGTGGGAAATCCCGGCGAGGTTCAGTCCTGACGGGAACCGGTGCGGCGCGAAGTTCGAGAAGACGCCGTACGGCGGGTCGGCCTACCAGAAGCCGGCGGTGGATTTCCTGGTCGGGCAGTACGAGGGGATTGTCCGGCGGCTGGAGGAAGCGACAGGGGCGCGGTTACCCGAAGCGGACCTTGCGGCCTCGGTCCGGGGTTTCAACCGCCTGAGGGGGCTCGTCAGGGAAATCAGGGAGCTGGCGTACGGATCGAAACGGCCTCCGCTTCCCGGCATGGAGACGCTCCTGGCCGAGTTCGTGGCCCTGCACTACTGCAGCGATCCCTGGGAGTCGTTCGAGGTGCTGGGCGACCTGCTTTCCATGGCTCGGGGCAGGGCGGAGAGGGGCGAGTCGCCGCTCGCCGCCGATCCCGTGCGCGTGTTCTGGGTGACGCCGCCCACGGACGCTGCGCTCATGACGCTGCTCGAGGACCTCGGCGGGTGCGTGGCGGGGTCGGAGTACATGATTTCCCACGCCTTCCTGCCGCTGGACGAGTCGAAGCCGCCCCTGCGCGCAGTCGCCGAGAACTACATGGACGACCCGATGATAGGGGCGTCGGAATTCCGGGCGAGGAGGATAATCGACGAGGCCAGGCGGTTCGGGGCCGAGGGGGTCATGATCACGGGCATCTTCGGCGCGTCGCACTGCCCCTACGAGGAACGGGTGATTTCCGAGGCGGTCCAGAAGGAACTCGGCATCCCGGTCCTTTCTTTCGACGTGCCCTACTCGCCGGGGAAGCTGAACGAGCAGGTGGTGAACCGCGTGCAGGGGTTCGTGGAGCTGCTCAAATCGAACCGGGGGTCCTGCGTGTCGCCGGGATCGGCCCCGCACAGGACCGGGGACGCTCCCGATTCGTCGGACCCGTTCGAGTACTTCAGGAACTCCATGGCCTTCGAGGCCGACTACGTGCGCGAGGAGAAGCGGAAGGGACGGGGCGTGGTCGGCATATACTGCGAGTTCACGCCGCGCGACCTGATTCTTGCCGCGGGCGCGGTGCCGGTCTGCCTGTGCGGATCGAACCAGAGGACCGTGGCGTCGGCGGAGACGGTGCTTCCGGCCAACCTCTGCCCGCTCATCAAGTCGTCCTTCGGCTACATCCTCACCTCGCGCTGCCCGTTCTACGTGGTCTCGGACCTCGTGGTGGCGGAGACGACCTGCGACGGCAAGAAGAAGATGTACGAGATCCTCGCCGAGCGAAAGCCGACCCACATCCTCGAGCTCACGCAGAAGGTCGGGGAAGGAAGGGCCTTCATGCACTGGATGGAGGAGGTGAGGGAGCTCAAGGGGAAGCTCGAGGATTTCTTCGGCGTGGAGATCACGGGCGCGAAGATGCGATCGGCGATAGCGGAGATGAACCGCGAGCGGGCGCTGCTGACAAAGGCCATGCGGCTCGGCATGCGGAGGCCTTCCATAGTCTCGGGCAGGGAGCTCGCCATGCTGAGGTACAGGGCGTCGGGCAATCCGAGGCACATCGTGATGCTCGGGAAATTCATCGAGACGGTCGAGAGGCGGGCGGAAGGCGGGCATCTCGCCGCGCCCGCGGAAGCGAAGCGCGTGCTGCTCACGGGCTGCCCCACGGCCGCGGGGTCGGAGAAGGTCATAGAGGTGATAGAGGAATCGGGCGGCGTCGTGGTCGTGCAGGAGGCCTGCTCCGGGATTAAGCCGGTGGAGAAGGAGGTCGCGGCGGACGGCGACCCGCTCGAGGCCATCGCGCGCAAGCACTTCGAGATCCCTTGCTCATGCATGACGCCGAACCGGGGCAGGGAGGAGCTCATAGGCAGGCTGGCGAAGGAGTTCCATGCCGATGCCGTGGTGGACCTGGTGTGGCAGGCCTGCCACACGTACAACGTGGAATCCTACTTCATAGAGAGGTACGTGCGGGACAGGCTCGGGCTGCCGTACCTGAAGATAGAGACCGACTATTCCGACTCGGACAGGGAGCAGCTTCGGGTGAGGATACAGACGCTTCTGGAGATTGCGTGACATGCTTACATGCGGAGTCGACATCGGTGCGAGGACGATTGACATCGTGCTTTTCGACGGCGCGCAGGTGGTGGAGGCGCTGGTGAGGGACACGGGGGCGTTTCCGAAGAAGAACGCGGCCGACGCCTTCGAGGAGGTCCTCAGGTCCGCGGGCGTGCAGGCATCCGGGATAGACCGCATACTCGCGACCGGGTACGGGAGGAACTACTTCGACGGCGCCCACAAGGTTGCGTCCGAGATTCTCTGCCACGCGGCCGGGGTAGCCTATCTCTTCCCGGCCGTGCGCACGGTCATAGACATCGGCGGCCAGGACTCGAAGATGATTGAGGTGTCGGACGGCGCGGTGAAGAACTTCGTGATGAACGACCGGTGCGCCGCGGGGACGGGGCGGTTCATCGAGATAGTGGCGAAGACGCTGAACATCGCCCTCGAGGACACGGGCAAAGCCGCGGCCGGGAGCGGGGACAGCTGCGAGATTTCCTCCATGTGCGCTGTGTTCGCCGAGTCTGAAATCATCGGGCTTCTGCACAAGGGCGTTCCGCGCGAGACGATACTGCGGGGCGTGTTCAGGTCGGTGGCGAGGCGCACGCTCGGCATGACCGGCAAGGTGGGGCTCAAGGACGACGTGGTGTTCACGGGCGGGGTGGCGCTGAACGCGGGCGTTCTCGAGGCCCTGAAGCACGAGGCGGGGAGGAACGGGATAAAAGTGCCGCCGAATCCGCAGATAACGGGCGCTCTCGGCGCTGCAATCATAGCGGCGAAGGATCTCAAGGGGCGTCAACTGTAAGCAGTAAGCTGTAAACGGTAAGCTGTGGGCGCCGGTTGCAGGTCGAAAATACGTGTGGCACACAACAGAGCCCATTCGAGGCCCTGCGAAGCCTCCGCCCGGTACGTCAGGCGAAGAAGGGGCGGGCAGCCTGCGTCGTTGCCGTCGGACCGTGGGCGAGCCTGGAAGCGACCGTCGGACCGTATTCGGATTGGGTAAGGTCCGTGGACCGTCCAAGCAGGAGTGAGACTACGAGCGATAAACTGCAGCCGCGGCACTCGGTTGCCGTGATCCGTCAGCCGTTAGCGGCAAGCAGTGGAATCAGGATTCACCACCGAAGACGCCGAAGACACCGAAAATCATGCCGATTAGCAGGGTTCCTGGTGCTTTCGAAGTGAAGGGAGGTGATCGCCCGCAGACCGCATGCGGATTGTGATGATGCGTAAGCTGTGAGCCGTCAAGTGTAAGCTGTCAACGAAGGACGTCCGCCTTCGCCTGACGTGTGTGAATCGGGCGGGAAGCGAGCGCTGTTCAGCTCGAACGCCTGATTGCGTTTCACCCCCACGCGCGTTGGGAAGACGCTACGAATTGCTAAAGAAATTATCTGGCTCCGCTTTTATTTTTCTTAACCGAAGTTGAAGTCGAATACCGTCCAAATAATTCTGCACTCCTAGGTAGGTCCGTCTTGCAGAAAGCGGATCCGCCCGGTTCCAAATCTCAACGACGCACGCGAACGCGAGTCTCAGTCACGACTACAACTCGCCCAGCGAAGGGGAGTTCCTGCAGAACGGGAATAGCGCGGGATATTGCGGCAGATGCCGCTCGCCGTCCTTCTTTGACAAGGCGGACAAGGACGATGCCGGGTCCTGCTTCTATCTCTTTCCTGCGGATATTGGCTAGCCGCACGTCAAGCGTAACCAGAATGCGGTCTTCACGCCTGGCTGCCGCAATCACAATGCAATCATCCGCGCCGGTAAGGTTTTCGGCATGTACCGATTGCACGTCATGCCCTTCCTTGCGAAAGCGCTCGCAAAGCTCGTGCGGCAAGCACTCGTCTATCTTGAACTTCATCAGGATCGGCCCCGCAAGGGGACAGTCTCCTCATCGCGCACGAGCTCGGCTGCGTAGGCCAAGGCAGCCTCGATATGTTCGGGCTTCAGGGTGGGGTAGGATTGGAGGACGTCATCCCTTGAAGCCCCTTCAGCGAGAGAATCCAGAATCACCCGTACAGGCACCCGGGTTCCCTTGGCGCGGATCCGCCCGTTGCAGATCCCCGGGTCAGATACGAGATGGCGCGTCCAATCGACTTTCATAAAGGAATCTCCAATCCGGCGCCGACGGCGGCGGCAGGCGGAAGCCCCGTATCGAGCAGAACCTTGCCTGCATCCGCTGCCCCCCTCGGAGGGATCTATTCGGAAGATAACCGAATTCGGCCGGATCAGCAAGTCCTGCTTGGAACCGTCTTCGCGCTTCTGGAGCACCATCGGTCGAAAGTCCAAGGTCGGAGTATGAAGTTGCATGTTACAGGTTGCAGGTTTCAAGTCGAAGGTCGAATATGGTCTTCATGTTCGCCATCCAGCAGATGCTGCCAGACGGGCACAACCTCGACCGCGCCTTCAGGCAGGTCCAAAAGCCGGGGGCCATCGTCCATGGTCACCACCAGCGCGCGGCTGTCGGGCCGTTCGCGGAGCGCTTCGCGCAGGGCAGCCAGTTCCCTGGACAGGATATCGCTCCCCTCAGGGGCCTGGAATGCGACCTGGGCCATGGACAAGCGCCCGTCGCCGCCGCGCCAGACGAAGTCCACCTCGCGGCCGGACCTGGTCCGGTAGTAGTACAGTTCGCGGCCGCGCCGGCGCCCGTCCACAAACACGAGGTTCTCCAGCAGGTGCCCGTCGTTGACCAGGATGCCGGTCGAGGTCGAGCGCACCAGGGCATGGTCCACGGCATAGATTTTCTTTGCGTTGGCGTGCTGGCGGCTGAGCGAGGCGTCGAACAGACGCACCGTGAACAGGGCGTAAGCGTCTTCCATCCAGCCGAGGACGTCGCCGACAAACGCCTTGCTGACGCGGTGATCGAGCGACTTCAGGTAGCCGGTCAGTGCGTTGATAGTGTATCGGGAGGCCGCCGAGTTGAGCAGGCGATATGCCATGTCGCGCACGGCGCGCGGGTGCAAGGCGTCATGGCGGTCCACCACGTCGCGGAACACCATGGTCTTGAAGTAGTCCTGGTGGATCATGACCCGGAGCGTCGCATCGGCGTCAATGACCTCCGGGAAGCCGCCGGACCGCCAATATCCGTCGAATGCCTTGCGGACGCGGAGCCTGGCCTGCTGTCCGCGCAGGTCGACGGCGACGCCTTTGGAGTCCAGATACTCGGCGAATGAAAACGGAAACAACTCCCATACCAGGGAGCGTCCGCGCATGGCGGTGCCCACTTCGCGGGCCAACATGCCGGCCGACGATCCGGTCATGTAGACGCTCATGTTCTCGGCTCGCATAAGGCGGTCGGCGAATGATTCCCAGCCGCGGGCCATCTGGACTTCATCGAGAAAGCAGTGCAGGCCAGCGTTGCCCTTCCGCTCGGGATAGAGCCCGAAGTAGGCCTCGGTCAGGAGATTCAGGTTGCCCTGCCGGACTTCCTCCAGACGGTCGTCGAACAGGTTGGCATATAGGATGTCCTCGGCAGCGACGCCACGGCCGAGCAATCCGGTGATCATCTGGTTCAAGAGCGTGGACTTGCCGCTGCACCGTACGCCGATGCAGACGAAGGCTTTGCCGGGCACCAGACGGCTTACGAGGCGGCGCGGCACGCCGGTGAACCGCGCCTGTCGCTGGGCTTCAACCAGCACGTCCTGTATAGTTTTGATCGAGTTCATGAAAGCAAATATGGTCAATTTTATGCCCGATTGCAAGCCATATCGGTCATTCCGCTTACCACTTCTGTCATCCTTTTTTGCGCATTGCCGACGCTTCGCGTCACGAATTTTCGTTAAAAAGCCGGGTTGTACGTCGGGAGAGTGTGCGGGTTTGTCGGTGATCCGTCAGCCGCAAGCGGCAAGCAGCGGGCAGTGGCAGCAAGTTGCAGGTTGCAGGTTGCATGCAGCGCACAACAAAGCCCATTCGATGCCCTTCGAAGCCTCAGCCCGGACGTCAGGCGAAGAAGGGGCGGACCCGCGGTCGTTCGTTCCGACCAGGAGTCGCAAGGCGAAGGTAGAATGTCGAAGCTCGGTAGGGGCGCAGCATGCTTCGCCCTGACGTAAGCAGTCAATGGTGAGCCGTAAACGGTGAATCCGATTCACCGCCGAAGACGCCGAAAAGAGGCATGGAAGTCAGGAAGAAAGAAACTCAGGAAATCAAGAGCTGCGCTCCATCTCTACGAAACGACCGGAGAAGCCGTGCGTCTCGTAATAGGGGAAGTCCTCCCCGTCCACGAGCCTGACTCCCACGGCCTCGCATCCGGTCCAGGCGGAAAGGCGTGACGTCAACTCCTTCATGTAGCCTGGAAGGCTGCCTGCCGAGTTGGACAAGTAGAGCAATTCAGAGACGATTTCCCTCGTGCAGTCGATGAGATCACGCATGATGGCAGCCCTCAAACCGACGTTCCTCCTCTAACCCGGATAATTCACGAAGGAACGTGAATTATCCGGGGGCCGGGCGCGCAAAT